>CANJXW010000036.1 GCA_947478965.1 Candidatus Nanopelagicaceae bacterium
ACAAGAGTCCAACCAGCGAGAGAGAAAGATTTACCAAGACCCGCGACACCGAATATCGGTCTGAGTTTTATCCCTGAGCGCTTAACAACAGGTACCAAGATCAAAGCTTGTACAACAATTCCTAAGGTGGTTCCCCAACCAAGGAGTTGAATCTGGCTATCTGTGATTGTTTCGATGGAGAGCGTCTTCTCCATTACTAAAACAGCGGCAAAGACAACGATAACAACGAGGTTATTGGCGATCGGCGCCCACATAAGAGGTGCAAATGAACCTCGAGCATTGGCTACTTGTCCAAGCATTGTGAAAAGGCCCAAGAAGAAGATCTGCGGAAGGCAGTAGCGAGTAAATGCAATCGCAATCTGATTTTGCGTTTCAAACCCAGGTGTTGAAAATTCTGGCGCATAGAGATGAACGAGCGATGGCGCAAAAATTACTCCCACCACAACAAGTATGAGCAGAATTCCAGAAATAGTTGTCACTAACCTCGAGGCAAAACCATGACCACCATCTTCATCTGAAAATGAACGAACTAATTGAGGAACGAAGATTGCAGTGAGGGCGCCACCAACAAGTAAGTTGTATAAAATATTTGGCATCGTATTTGCAACGTTGTATGAATCGGCAAGTAGCGCAGTGCCAAGAACGGCGACTGCAAGAATTGCTCTAAAAAAACCAGTGATACGGGAGAGAATCGTTCCCACCGCCATGATTCCGGATGCTCTAAAAAGCTCGCTACTTTTCACGACGTGACCTCCGGATTCGACGAACGGTCTGTGTTATTGCAGCTACAAGGAGCAATAGCCCTGCAGCCGATGTAAACCACGCAACTTGAGAATCAAATACTGAGAGGTTGAGAGCAAGTACAGCTTCCTCACTCACATGCGTTCCCTCATCGTTCACAAATTGTGCGATGACGGTAGTTGCACCAGGTGCGATAACTTTAAAAGGAATCGTAAACTGAGTTTTAGATTGTGCATCCAAGGTAATTTTCTTAATATCTGAAACCTGGATGCGTGAATTAAGAGGAGTGAGTTCGAGATTTACAGTCACAGGCGTGTCGAAGGCGTTAATGAGAGTTATCGGAAGCTTTACATTCTCTGAAGTCAATCGATATTTACCGCTTGTAATGCGAAGCTTAGAAAGTGTTGCAGCAACTCCCTCAGTCGCACTAAGTGCAAAAAATTCTCTATCTTTTGGAGAAAGAGATGGCGACATCAAAATCGATAACCGCGCACGAAGGGCACGGAGATCTTCAGAGGAAACAACAGTTGTTAGCCGAGTTAAAGCTTGGCGATTTACCGTGTAATTCTTACGCATTTGTGCGTTGAGGTTGGCCTTACCTTGACTCCAGCCAGGCTCGCTTTGTACTGGACGATTTAAATAAAATGTAAGACGCTCTTGTCCATAGAAATAGTAGAGGCGAAGTTCACTTGGAGCAGCGCTCTGCGCAAGACGTACATCGGGATTTCCATAAGCAAGCGCAATAACTTCATCACCTAAAGTCATTCGCTGTAATTTTTCTAACCAGATCTTGGCAGTATCAACTCCAAGGCCATCGGCTTTAGATGCAAGCGTGTAACCACGTGACATCGCAGAGACCTCATCAAGGAGAGCTGCATCTATTACCCATGTGCGCGGGGCTTTAGGTAACTTTTCAAGTAAGAGACCGAGTCGTCCTTCTGGCAAAAGATCTGTCGCAAGGTTGTCATTTCGAAATTCACCAGTAAAAGTTTGATGGGGAACATCTACTACACGAATAATATTTGTTCCAGCGTGGGCTGGCACTGAAAGCGAGATGAGCAATGCAAAGATCAGAGTTGTAAAAGAAATTAATTTTTTCATGGTGCGGTGATTTCTTCAGAGGCGCCTGTACGAGCGATAAGTTTTTTCTCATCAGGGTATGCAAGTCGACCTACGATCTCAGCGAGCGGGAACCAAGAGACCTCATCGACTTCACTCTCTTGCGCTGCAAGAAGACCACCAGTTTCGCGGAAGAGATAATGGTGAACAGTTTTATGAATTCTCTTGCCACCTGCCATAAACCAGAAATCTATAACTCCAAGTGAGCGCTCAATCGCAGATTCGATGCCAGTCTCCTCGGCGACTTCACGCAGAGCTGCTTGTTCAGGTGTCTCACCTTCTTCGATATGTCCCTTTGGCAACGACCAGAGGATTCTTTGGCCAGTTGCATCTTTATGATCGATTCGACCAATAAGGAGACCGTTCTTTCCTGAACGATCGATCACGAGCCCGCCAGCGCTTACTTCATCGACGCGTTTGGCATAAGTCTGCCCACTCTTCTTTGGACCCTTTGGGCGCGCAGAGGAAACGGGCGCGAGAGTATTCGATGGGTCACTCGCCTGCGAATCTTGCTGTTGTGGGGCGCGATGTGCGGGGCGCTTGCGCCGACGCTTCTTCTTCGTAGTTTCGCTGCCCGCACTAGGTGCCGGGGTCATAGACCAAGGGTACTGCTCTAAAGTTACCTATTGTGACGAGAACATTAGGAGCCGCGGGGGAACTCGCGATCGCCTCCCTCATTGAGCGGGCCCCGCTGGCTAGTTCTTTGGCGCAGGCATTTAAAGCCCAAGGATTCTCTCTGGCTCTCGTCGGCGGATCTGTGCGCGATGCCTTACTTGGTCGACTCGGTAACGATCTTGATTTTACAACCAATGCGAAACCACAAGAGAGTAAAAAGATTTTACAGAGCTGGGCAGAAAACATTTGGGATACAGGAATTGAATTCGGAACCGTTGCAGGAAAGCGGGGCGAGACAACAGTAGAAGTAACAACATACCGAACTGAAAGTTACGATCCTGAAAGTCGTAAACCAGAAGTTGTCTATGGCGAAAATATTGAAGGTGATTTATCTCGTCGCGACTTCACAGTAAATTCTATGGCCCTTGAACTTACCGAAGATAAGCCAAAGTTTATCGATCCATTTAATGGGATTGGAGATTTATCAAAGAAAGTTCTACGCACTCCAACTAAAGCTGAAAACTCATTCTCTGATGACCCTCTGCGGATGATGCGAGCTGCGCGCTTTGCAAGTCAACTAGGTTTTGATATTGCACCTGATGTGCTTGTTGCGATGAAAGAGATGGCGAGCCGGATTTCGATTATTTCAGCTGAACGCGTTAGAGAAGAGTTTGTTAAAACTCTTATGTCTAACAATCCCCGGACTGGAATAGCAATTCTTGTTGAAACAGGGATTGCAGATATTGTTATTCCAGAGATACCCAAGTTACGTTTAGAAATTGATGAACACCATCACCATAAAGATGTTTACGAACATTCGATTACTGTTCTAGAACAAGCGATTGCACATGAAGATCGCCTTGGTGGCCCAAACCTTATTATTCGGCTATCTGCGCTCTTGCATGACATTGGTAAACCAAAGACGCGCAATCTCATTGATGGCGGCGGAGTTTCATTCCACCACCACGAGATCGTTGGTGCGCGCCTTGCAAAACAGAGACTTAAAGCGCTGCGCTTTGATGGCGACACGATTGAACAAGTAGAGACCCTTATCGCTCTTCACCTTCGTTTCCACGGCTATGGCGATGGCGAATGGACTGATTCTGCGGTGCGACGATATGTTCGAGATGCTGGAGACTTACTCGTACATTTACATGTATTAACTCGCGCTGATTGCACCACCCGAAACGCACGAAAAGCAGCCCGTCTTGCTGCTGTGTACGACGGACTCGAATCTCGCATTGAGGTACTGATGCAAGAAGAAGAGTTATCAAAAATTCGACCAGATCTAGATGGCGCTCAAGTGATGAAGTTACTTGGAATAAAACCATCGGCTGATGTTGGCCGCGCTCTGGACTATCTCTTAGAGCTTCGACTTGAGAACGGTCCTTTAGGTCAAGAGAAGGCGACCGAGGAACTCATGAAATGGTGGAGCGCTAAATAGTTTTGTAGGTAAAGATTGATGGGCGCAGCAAACGTATCGCGCTCACCAAGTACAAAACAGAGACTATTAGAGGAACAAATGGAGTATCTCCGCTTGTCGGAAGAATCAGTGCAGCAGAAAGTGCACCGATAATAATTGCTGCATTAACAACAACGTCATAGACCGAAAAGACGCGTCCTCGATATTCGTCGCTGATTTTCGATTGCACAAGTGCATCATTTGTTACTTTGAGATTCTGTCCACACAACGCTGTGAGAAAAGCTGTAATCGATAAGGTAATTGGATTCCGATCAATCACAAGAAAGACCGGACCGAGAGCGCTTGCAAAGAGCGCAAGACGCATCCAACGATGTCTTCCAAATTTACGAACTCCAAAAGGTGCAGTGAGGGCGCCTAAACCAAATCCAACTGCAGCAATTGAGAGGGTGAGACTTAAACCAGCAAGCCCTGCCTCACTATCTGCAGGATCATGGAAAGCATTTCTCTCGAGAAGTAGCGCTGTTAACACAAGAGCGGTAAGTCCTCCGCGATGTACGGCAGTTGCAATAATTCCTCGCGCTGCATCGACGTGCGCCCCAAGAAACTTAAAACCCTCTTGCATCTCGTGAAAACCTTGAGAGAAACTAGCTTTTACGATTTCGTGGGGTCGAGGTCCTATTTCAGATTTCGATAACGTCATTGCAAGGAGAGCGGCGGTGAGATAACCGCATGCTGCAACAAGGATTAAAATTGCATCTGCATTATCAGCACTTGCAGAACCGCTCAGAAGTCTGCGAAGCCCAAGGCCGATACCTCCACCAAGTACAACCCAGATAGATCCGCCAGTTACTGCAAGAGCGTTAGCTGAAATCAGCGACTCAGATTCGACGACAAGTGGAAGACCTGCAGATAGTCCAGCGAGAATTAAACGGTTAACACCAAATGCGACAAGTACAAAGATAGTTAACTCGACGCCGGTATGTCCTTGTGTTATCAGAAGAGAAATCAACGAGAGCGTTGTAACACGGACAAGATTAGAGAAGAGGATTGCTCGCTGGCGCGAAATTCGATCCAGGATTGTTCCGATAAGTGGGCCAATAATTGAATATGGAAGCAATACGACAGTAAATGCAATTGCAGCGTTAAGAGCGCTAGCTTGCCGTTCAGGTGAGAAGAGAATGAAGGATGCAAGCGCACTTTGGAAAATTCCATCAGTTAACTGCCCGGTCCAACGAAGTCGAAGGAGACGGCGAAGCCTTTTATCTCGCAGCAACTCCCAGAAGTTCATAGCCATGAGCCTAATAGAGCACAGAGTGCGAAAGAGGATTATTCTTATCCAAGTATGAAATCACAGCGCGGTTATATCGATTACTCATTAGATAAGAAGGCAACCCTTCTCGCCCTCTTTAGGGGTGTTGTTGATGCATGCGATGCAGATCCATATTTAATGCGCGCAGCTAAATACCATGGCGAAAAAGCGGGTCGAAAATGCCCAGTCTGCAAGAAAGATTCCCTTGTCGAGCTCCGATATACATTCGGAGACCAGTTAGGACAATTCTCAGGCCGCATTAAGTCAACCAATGAGTTATCCGAGATGGAGAAGGAATTCGGTGAGTTCTCCGTCTATACCGTCGAGGTCTGCCGCGACTGCTCTTGGAACCACCTGTGTTCTACATATCTATTAGGTGATGGAAAAGATCGTAAGCCACCCCGTCGCGTACGCACCCTTGAAGATGATGATTGGGTTACACGGTAACCTTTAGAAATGATCCGCAGAAAGCTCATCCGTTTTGGCATCTTCTTGGCCGGCTTCGGCTTTATCGCTGCCTCAACCCTCTTTGCTTTCGCTTGGTTCTCGGTCTCGATCCCTGATGCTAACGCCTATGTAAATAGCCAATCCACGATTATTCAGTATTCCAATGGCGTAGAAATCGGTCGCATCGGAACACAGAACCGACAAATTCTGCCGCTATCTAAAATTCCACTCAATCTTCGCAACGCAGTACTTGCAGCTGAAGATAGAAACTTTTACTCAAATAGAGCATTTAGTATTACCGGTATTGCGCGTGCGCTCATCAATAACCTTAAATCTGGAACTCTCAACGGTGAAGGTGGATCGACAATCACCCAGCAGTATGCAAAGACTGCATTCTTATCTCCAAGTCGAACGATTCAGCGCAAGATAAAAGAACTTGTTATTTCGATTAAGTTAGAGAATTCGCTCTC
>CANJXW010000037.1 GCA_947478965.1 Candidatus Nanopelagicaceae bacterium
AAAACTATTCCATAGCCATCTTCAGCAGAAACGCTCGATGGAACTGCAGCGGAGACATCAGTCTTGCTCGCAAGCAGGGTCGGAACAAGCATGATGAGCAGAACGCCCACGACGACAACCACCACGAGATTGCGGGTGAAGTTATCTTTCTTCGGTCCATTATCGCGACCTTTGCTCTTATTCGACATCGTTCTCTTCCATTCTTGATAATTGTGGTTTTCGGTCAATTGAAAACTTGGATACAGGGTATCGAATTAAATAGAGAGCCAGGAGGACAAGCCCGAAATCGCGCAAAATCTCAGGTAAGTAGCGGGTATCTTCCTTGGCAATCGTGCCACCACCGCCAAAACAGCCACAATCAATACTTAAACCGCGAGCCCACGCCTGGGAAATCGCGATAATAAAGATGAACATAATAAATCCGCCCATAACGGCTGCGAGTCGAGTCGCCGCCCCAAGAATAAGCAGCAACCCCAGCGCGACTTCAACAGGAGGAAGTACAAGCCCTAGAACGTTGGCGATAGAGACCGGCAAGATTTCATAGGCACGGACCGCCATCTGGGATTTCGAAGGCGTTCCTAGTTTGAGATAACCAGCTACGAGAAGAACTCCACCAAGGATGAGGCGGCAGGCAAGACCAATCCAAGGCTTTGCGATCTCAAATTTAATTTTCATCGGCCCTCACGGACTCCTAACGAAAGTTCCTTTGCTAGATCAGTGATCGCAATAAGTGCGCTCTCTTCTGTACCAGCATCAAGTAACTTATTGATAAATGCAGATCCCACGATGACTCCGTCTGCATACGAGGCCACCGCCTTTGCTTGTTCACGGGTTGATACTCCAAGTCCGACTGCAACAGGAAGTTCTGTAACTTTTCGAATTCGACTCACAAGATCAGCTGCACCAGATGAAACGGTCGCTCTGGTGCCAGTCACGCCCATCAAACTAGCGGCATAAACAAATCCCCCGCAACGGGCTGTTACTTTTGCAAGACGCGCATCTGAAGTGCTCAGGGCAACAACATAGATTGGATTGATTTCACTCGCCTGTGTTGCAGCTGCCCAACCATCTGATTCTTCGATTGTCAGATCTGGGGTAATGACGCCCGAACCACCATTGTCCGCTATCGATTGTGCAAATTTTTCTACGCCATATCGCTCGATGGGGTTCCAGTACGTCATAACAACTGCAGGAACTCCCTGCGCAGCAGCATAAGCAAGGGCGTTCATAACATCACTTGCTCCCGTGCCATTGGCAAGAGCGGTATCTGCAGCTGCCTGAATAGTCGGTCCATCCATGACGGGATCGCTATAAGGAAATCCAATTTCAATTGCATCAACGCCACCTGCGACAAATGCGTCAATAACTTTTTTGCAGCCTTCTTGGGAAGGAAATCCAGCCGGTATATATGCAATGAGAGCTGCGCGATTTTCTGCGCGAACCTTGACGAAGAGGTTATCTAATGGAGTGGTCATAGTGAGCGTCGCTGGCTAGTCCAGCGGAATTCCAAAGTATTGAGCGGCAGTTTGAACATCTTTATCTCCACGCCCAGATAAGTTGATCAGAAGAATTGCATCAGGACCAAGCTCTTTACCAACTTGCATTGCACCTGCTAAGGCGTGCGCAGTTTCAATTGCTGGAATAATTCCCTCTGTTTTGCAGAGCAACGCAAAAGCTTCCATTGCTTGTGAATCTGTTATGGCACGGTATTCGGCGCGACCAATGTCATGGAGATAGGCGTGCTCTGGACCGACTCCTGGATAATCAAGTCCAGCTGAGATCGAATGTGATTCGATAGTTTGTCCATTTTCATCTTGCAGAACATATGAACGAGTTCCGTGCAAGACACCGGCAGTTCCTCCAGTAATCGTTGCTGCATGTCGGCCTGTTTCGACTCCGTCGCCACCTGCCTCAAGGCCAATAAGTCGAACACCGGCGTCGCCGATAAAGTTATGGAAAATTCCGATGGCATTAGAGCCACCACCAACGCATGCCAAGACTGCATCAGGAAGACGTCCCGTTAAATCAAGAACCTGGATCTTTGCCTCTTCGCCGATAATCTTATGAAAATCTCGCACCATCGTTGGAAATGGATGAGGCCCCGCAACGGTTCCTAAAAGATAATGTGTTGTCTCAACGTTGGTCACCCAATCGCGCATCGCTTCATTGATCGCATCTTTCAAGGTGCGCGATCCTGTTGTCACGGGGATAACTTCTGCACCCAATAACTTCATACGTGCAACATTGAGTGATTGGCGCTTTGTATCTTCCTCACCCATGTACACAACACATTCAAGACCCATCAACGCTGCAGCTGTTGCAGATGCAACGCCATGTTGTCCTGCGCCAGTCTCGGCGATAATTCTCTTCTTCCCCATACGCTTTGTAAGAAGCGCTTGGCCTAAGACGTTATTGATCTTATGACTGCCAGTGTGATTGAGATCTTCGCGCTTGAGAATAATCCGTGCACCACCTGCATATTCAGCAAATCTCTTCGCCTCGGTGATAATGCTTGGACGACCTGAATATGTGCGATGGAGTTCACCGAGTTGCGCTGCAAAGGCAGGATCATTTTGAGCGGTGAGGTGAGCTTGCTCTAACTCTTCAAGTGCTCCAATGAGAGCTTCTGGAACAAACCGTCCACCGTAGGCTCCAAAGTGGCCCAAGATTTGTGAGAGATCATCGATCGGTTGGGTCGTCATGCGCAAAGACTACCTTTGACCACGTAGCTCCTGCATCGCCAAAGTTGGATCTCCAGCGCGAACAAGGGCTTCACCGACCAAGATCGCCGTAGCTCCTGCCCTGTGAGCTAGATCAACATCGCTTCGCGTTGAGATCCCGGATTCGGCTACACGGATCAGATCGGCTGGGATGCGCGGGATGAGATTGGTAAAGGTGGCTGAATCAACATCGAGAGTTTTAAGGTTGCGAGAATTTACTCCGATAATGCGCGGTGAGATCTCCATCGCTCGCTCTAACTCATCTTCTGTATGAACTTCGATCAACGATGCCATTTTGAGCTCTGATGATAGATCAAAGAAATCTTTAAGTTGGCTCTGTGAAAGTGCGGCAACGATGAGAAGAACGAGATCTGCTCCGTGGGCACGAGCTTCGAAGAACTGATATTCATCGACCATAAAATCTTTACGAAGAACCGGGATGCTGACTCTGCTTCGCACTGCATCGAGATCATCAAGTGAACCTCCGAAGCGACGCTTTTCGGTAAGCACGCTAATGACAGATGCGCCAGCGTTTTCATAGATTTCCGCAAGTCCGGCCGGATCAGCAATCGGTGCAAGAGATCCTTTGCTTGGAGATGACCGTTTTACTTCTGCGATGACGCTGATGTCAGATCCTGCAAGGGCTAAGTGGGCATCGAGTGGTGCACCAGCTTGTGACATCTCTTCATGCATCTGTGCAAGTGATTTACGGCGAAGCGCGAGATCTTCTCGAACACCCTCAATGATTGAATCTAAAACACTCATGACTCTTTCTCCGGTGGTTCTTTTTCAGTTGGATCGATTCCGCGGTCAAGTGAGTTCCAGTTATTGAGTTCGCGTGGTTTTCGATCATATCGAGAGGAGATATTAAATTTTCGCCCCAAAAGTACAACGAGAGCAAAAACCGCTGCTAATGAGATAAGGATGGATGCGCTCTGTGACATCTAAACTCTCTTTAATTCATTTGCTGCACTCACTGCCCCTAAAACAGCGGCAGCTTTATTGAGACACTCTTGATTTTCAGATTCTGGATCGGAATCCGCAACTACTCCGGCACCGGCTTGAACATAGGCGACCTTGTCGTGAATCAAAGTTGTTCTGATCGCGATACATGTATCGATATTGCCGGTGAAATCTATATATCCAATCGCTCCGCCATAGAGGCCGCGACGAGTAGGTTCGAGTTCGTCAATAATTTCCATCGCTCTTGGCTTGGGCGCTCCCGATAGCGTTCCTGCAGGAAAAACTGCAAAGAGAGCATCTACCGCAGAAGAACTGGTGGCAAGTTCACCGATAACGGTAGAGACGATATGCATAACATGTGAATATCTTTCAATGTGCATGAAATCGATTACTTCTACGGTACCGGGCGCACAGATACGCCCGAGATCATTGCGTCCAAGATCAACGAGCATGAGATGTTCAGCGCGCTCTTTTGGATCAGATAAAAGTTCTTCGCCTAAGCGGTGATCTTCCTCGGGAGATGCCGAGCGTTTTCTCGTGCCGGCGATGGGATGAACCATCACTTCGCGCCCAGTGACTTTAACGAGGGCTTCTGGACTTGAACCCACCACATCAATGCCATCGGTAAATCTCAAGAGATACATATAGGGGCTTGGATTATGGAGACGTAGCATGCGATAAACATCAAGTGCATCTGCTGTGCAGTCCATTGCGAAGCGTTGTGAGAGAACTATTTGAAAAGCCTCCCCTGCCATGATCTCTTCTTTTGCTTGAGCAATCTTGTGTCGAAATTCTTCGGCTGAAATATTTCGCGTGAAGACTGGTTCGCTATGTTCTGTAAGGAGTTCGATATAACCCGGAAGTGGTGACTGTAATTCGCTCTGCATCCGATCTAGTCGAACCTGTGCATCATCAAAGGCTTCATCGATACGTTCATCGCTGCCATCCCAGTTAATTGCATTGGCGATCAAGGTAATGGTTCCTTCACCATGATCCATCACCGCAAGATCACTGGTGAGCATGAAGGCAAGTTCTGGAAGAGGAATATCTTTGACTGCGTGTGTCGGTAACTTCTCCAGCCTTCGCACGCTGTCATAACCCATATAGCCAACGAGTCCACCTGTAAGAGGTGGCAACCCATCTATCTTGGGAGATTTCAAATGTGTGGCTAGTAGGCGAAGGGATTCAAGGGGATCAATCCCTTGCGGAGCACCTGCAGGAGGTTTTCCAATCCATGTAGCAAGCCCATCTTTTTCACTCAACGTTGCTTGACTATGTGCTCCAATAAATGAGTACCGCGACCATGCGCCACCATGTTCTGCAGATTCGAGAAGAAATGTCGATGGAGCGCTCTTAGCAAGTTTTCGATAGACGCCAAGTGGAGTTTCGCCATCGGCTAAGAGCTTTCGATATACAGGAATAACGTTGAAATTCTTTGCGTACTCACGAAATTCTTCACGATTCATTTTTCACCGCACTTGTCGAAGTTGAACCTTGTGCAGAGATGGGTTGATGAAAACATGTTCGATCTCCCGTATGACATGCTGCACCAACTTGATTAACTTTAAGAAGAATCGCATCACCATCACAATCGAGATCGATTGATTGAATCTCCTGGGTATGGCCAGATGTCGCTCCCTTTTCCCAGAGTTCATTGCGACTTCGACTCCAGTAAGTAGCTTTGCCAGTAGCCAAAGTTGCTGAGAGTGATTCAAGGTTCATGTATGCAAGCATCAGGACTTCGCCCGTTTGAGCATCTTGAGCAATTGCGGGTATCAGCGATTGAGGATCCTTCAGGAGATCGAGAACGCGCTGCGGAATACTCATCTGCTTATTCTGCCTTATGGAGCAGAGATGGCGCGAATAGAATAACCCTGAGCGTGAAGGTACTTCTTAATATCTCCAATGCGATGAATTCCGAAGTGAAAGACACTTGCTGCAAGAAGGGCATCTGCCCCAGCATCGAGGGCTGCAGCGAAATCTTCAAGAGTTCCGGCTCCCCCGCTGGCAATCAATGGAACTTTAGCAATAGCTCGAACAGCTGTAATCATTCCGATGTCATATCCCGCACGAGTTCCATCTGCATCCATCGAATTAAGGAGAATTTCACCGACTCCGAGAGCGCAAGCACGTTCGACCCATTCGAGAGCATCAATACCAGCGCTCTGGCGTCCCCCGTGTGTTGTTACTTCAAAACCAGATGCGCTCCGTGCGCGACGTGCATCAACAGATAAGACAAGTACTTGCGAACCAAATCGATCTGCGATCTCTGCAATCAGTTCTGGTCTCGCAATCGCTGCTGTATTAATAGAGACTTTATCTGCGCCGGCTCGTAGCAAGCGATCTACATC
>CANJXW010000038.1 GCA_947478965.1 Candidatus Nanopelagicaceae bacterium
ACCAGCGCACCCGTGGGGAATTTCGCAAGAAAAAGACGGTCAATGGCCCAAAGCTAACCCCCGCGATTATCGGATCAGACCTTGGATCTCGGGCAACGATGGTTCAGTTTTCATCGGCTTTCTGCACACCGTGCAGAGCAACGAAGGCGCTCTTGGTCGATATGGTCAAAACCCTGCCCGATGTTCGATACGCGCATATCGATGCAGAATCGCACCTTGAACTCGTTCGTAAGTTAGATATTCGATCAACCCCAACGACTCTCTTTCTTAATGCAGATGGGATCGAAGTCGGTCGTGCGATGGGGACCCCCAAGCGCGCACAAGTTGAAGCAGCGCTCGCAGCGATTTAAGCGTTTTTACTTTCTATCACCTGCAAATCTCTTGCAATTAGTCTTTTACCGCGCGCCACTTTATTCTTTACCTATGTTCCGCATCGAAACCAGCTATTTCACAAAGCGCCGTGTGCTTGATTACGGTCGCTTAGCTGGCTCAATGTGTCGTGCTTAGTTTGTAATTTTAAAAACTAATCCACTGACCCATTTTTGATGAAAGTAAAAGGAACCGATAATGACAAATACTTTAAAAGTAAAAAAGACCCCAGTATCAATTGATGCACGTGGCCCTCGTTGGTCTGCTGTCATAACTGCGATCGTTCTTGCTGTGGCACTTGTGACATCTAATGTGTGGGTCGCAACCTTCCAAGCAATTGTCTTTGCTATCGGTGCGCTGCGCGGTCCGCAGTTCACACCATATGCGCTCTTTTATAAGAAAGTGATTCAGCCTCGTTTGAAATCAACTCTCTCGCTTGAAGATGTGCGACCACCTCAATTCGCACAGAGCGTTGGACTTGGTTTTGCCGTTGTTGCAATCATCGGTTCCGTTACTGGTGCAAGCGCAGTATTTACCGTTGCAATCGCTTTTGCACTTGCTGCTGCTTTTCTCAACGCAGCATTTAACTTCTGCCTTGGCTGCGAGATGTATCTGCTTATCTTGCGCGCTCGTACGGCTAAGTAAATCTCTCAATACCCTTTAAATATCCGCTTTTTCAACTATACATAGGAGTCAATGCATGTCACGTTCAACATCACTCGTCAGCGCCGATTGGGTAGCTGAAAATATCAATAACCCCAAGGTAGCGATCATCGAAGTTGATGAAGACACTGCGCTCTACGAGCAGGGCCATATCGAAGGCGCAAGCACTTTTCACTGGCGCGATGACCTGCAAGATGGACTTATCCGCGACCTCGTCTCGAAGGAGAAGTTCGAAGCTCTTCTTTCAAAGTCAGGAATCTCCAATGACACAACAGTGATCCTGTATGGAGGCAATAACAACTGGTTCGCAACATATGCCTTCTGGTATTTCAAGATTTATGGCCACCAAGATGTTCGCTTGATCGATGGTGGACGCAAACTCTGGGAACTCAAGGCGCTTCCTCTGGTAAAAGAAGTCCCTGCGCGCGCTTCTACACGTTATGTTGCAAAGGAGCGTGATAATTCGATCCGTGCTTATCGCGACGAAGTAATCGCAGCTATTGGAAACCTCAACATCGTTGATGTTCGATCTCCTGCAGAATTTAGTGGCGAACTCGCAGCTCCTGCTCACCTTCCGCAAGAAGGCGGACAAGTTAAGGGACATATCCCAACATCAAAGAATATTCCTTGGTCAAAAGCTGCAAATGAAGATGGAACCTTTAAATCTGATGCAGAACTCAAAGATCTCTACACAGGTGCAGGCGTCGATCTTGCGAAAGACACCATTGCATATTGCCGAATCGGAGAACGTTCTGCGTTCTCGTGGTTTGTCCTTCATGAACTTCTTGGCGTGACAAACGTTAAGAACTACGACGGATCGTGGACTGAATACGGTTCGCTCGTTGGCGTGCCAGTAGCTGTAGGCGCTTAAGGTGAGAACCTGCGGTGCTACTCCCGGCGGTCCATCGCTCGATGGCGTTGACGTTACAACACAAACAATCATCCAAGGTGTTGTACTTCGGGACGGGGACGACGGGGTACCTAATGGAACTCCTGTCGGTAACGCACATGTCCGCTTGCTAGATCGCGACGGAGAATTCACCGCAGAGCTTCCAACCAATGGGCAAGGACAGTTTCGATTCTTCGCAGCCCCTGGCACGTGGACTCTTGTGGTTCAAGCGCCAGGTGCGCGCGTAGAACAAGCAGTAGATGCCACGAAAGGCATCCCAACAGATCTCGTTATCTCACTTTAAAGGTAGGGTAAATCCATGGCTGAACAACATGAACTGCGTGATAAAGGTCTGCGTTTAACACCACAACGTGAACTTGTTCTTGCCGCTGTGCGCGAACTTGGCCATGCAACTCCGGAAGAAGTTGCAGAGAAAGTTCGCCAAACACATCCTGGAATTAACTTATCGACTGTGTACCGCAACCTTGAAACACTTGAAAATGTAGGTCTCGTTCAACATACCCACTTGGGCCATGGTGGTGCGACCTATCACGCAGCTGAAGAGATGACACACCTTCACCTTGTCTGCAGCGTGTGCGGATCCGTGGGAGATGCACCAATTGATGCAGCAGCAAATTTTGTCCAGAATCTCTCAGATGATTATGGATTTAAGACCGATGTAACCCACTTTGCTATCTACGGAACTTGCGCAGTTTGTACTGTTGTATAAATTTCTCAGGCTGAGTAAGACAGGTTCGAGAAAGCGATCTAGACTTAACCCATGACCGCTGTATTTGTTGAAGAAGGCCCAGATAAGGGCGCTATTTGGCATTTTGGCGAACCGGTAAAAGAACAACGCGCTCTCATCGAAGGCGTTGCATGGGCTGATCTCTCTCACTTACAGATCATCGCAATCTCTGGTGCCGATCGTTTGAAGTGGCTCCATGATTTAACAACGCAACATCTTGAGGGTTTGACTCCTGCACAATGGAGCTCGGCGCTCATTCTTGATCCTCGCGGGCGTATCGAATACCAATTTAACCTTGTCGATGATGGCGAAACGACTCTCCTTGTTATTGATCCGGGATATAGCGAAAATCTGATTGCATACCTTGAGAAGATGAAATTTATGTTGCGCGTTGAAGTTCGCGATGCGACCGATGAATACGCTGTTCTGCGTGCACCTGGTTCCCCAACAGAACTTGGCGGGCCTTTCGCACTTATTCCACGGAGCGAACTCGATGTTATGAAATCAACTTTTGGCGCAACTGCAATGCAGGTTGGTACATGGGCACTCGATGCGGAGCGCGTTGCCGCTGGCCGCCCACGCATTGGATTTGAAACAGATCACAAATCAATCCCTAATGAGTTAGGTTTATTAAACGGATCTGTTCATATGGCAAAGGGTTGTTATCGCGGACAAGAGACTGTTGCAAAGATCTTTAACCTTGGAAACCCACCTCGTAGGCTTGTGATGTTGCACCTAGATGGCACTGAAGTTCTCATGCCACCTACTGGTACACCTGTTGAAAATGATGGCATAGTCGTTGGTTATCTCGGTACCGTTGCGCGCCATCACGAACTTGGTCCCATTGCTTTAGCGGTTGTAAAACGCACAACGCCTGTCGAAGCCGACCTTACTGTTGCAGGTGTCTCTGCTTCGCAGCAAGTGATTGTGCCTGCTTAATGCAAACTTTAGGCCAAGGAATTTTAATCTTGGCAGCGATGGTTGCAATTGTTTGGGCTGTGAAGAGGAGCTAATTAGTAAACGAGGGCTTGTACGCCTTCTTGTGTGATCTCTTCAACCCATGCCGCAGCACCTGCAATACGAATTCCTGCGATCTGATCGCCATCGTTAATATTGCGTCTCTTTGCACATTGCGAACATAAGGTCACTGTTGCTCCTTCAATGAGGGAAGCAAGAGCTTGTGCAAGGGGCGCTGCATGAGGAAGTTCAAATTTCTCTGCATTTCCTGCGAGTGCAAATTCAGATGCGCCGCCAGATAACCAGAGCGAGACATCAATCCCACTTGCCATTGCAATCGTTGCAGTATTGAAGGCTTGCGAGACTTTTTCTGGCGATTCAACTCCGGTAGCTAATTGAATAGAAAGACTGCGGCGTGAAGACATAGTTGAACTCTATTGGTTCATGGTCAATAGCGTAGGATTGCCGTTATGGATCTCGTAACCTCTGCCTTGCTTGGCGTTATAAGCCTTGCAATCGGAGTAGGTTTACTTTTCTACGGCCTACGTGGTCGCCGCGAGTCCCAAGCTCGCGATAGTCGAACATTTAGGAGAGGCCGGCTCTAATGGTTTTCACAATTCCTGAAGGCTTACACCCTGATCTCAATCCACTTGCATGGATGGTCGGAACCTGGCGCGGTAAAGGCCGCGGAGAATATCCAACGATCGATACCTTTCAATATGCACATGAAGTCGCCTTCAATCATGATGGACGTCCATTTCTTAACTATTACTCGCGTTCTTGGATTATTGATGATGAGGGCGAAATTATTCGCCCAGCCGCATCAGAAGCTGGTTTCTGGCGCGTAAAGCCCAATAACGTTTTAGAAGTTGTTATCTCGCATTCAACTGGTATCACTGAAGGTTGGGTCGGAACATTCGATGGTCCAAAGATTCAACTCGTGATGGATCAAGGATATTCAGCGCCATCAGCAAAGATTGTCACAGCAGGTGTTCGCCTATATGGTCTTGTTGCAGGAGAACTCTTCTTTGCATATGACATGGCAGCAGAGGGACAAGAACTTCAAGCACATATCTGGTCTTCACTCGAACGACAGTCTGAATAAAGCAATTCCCACACACCCACAAGGAGAGAACATGTCAGATCAAAATATCGGTGAACTTCTCGCAGAGGTCACACGCAGTGGAGTCGTTGAATCTGTTCATACAGGACACCTTGTTATGTTGAATTCAGATGGATCAATCCATTTAACTCGCGGAAATCCTGACCTTCTTGTCTATCCACGTTCTGCAATCAAATCAATTCAAGCAGCTGCCATGGTTCGCCACGGCCTCGATCTTGAGTCTCGTCTTCTCGCACTTGTGTGCTCTAGCCATTCAGGCTCAGAAGATCACATGAACGGTGCTCGCGAAATCCTTGCAAAGGCAGGGCTTGACGAGAGCGCGCTACAAAATGCTTTTGGTTCACCTATTGGAGAGCCAGAGAAGAAAGCATGGGCTGGAAAGCCAGATACACGTATTGCGATGAACTGCAGTGGAAAGCACTCAGGGATGCTTCTTACATGTGTCACAAATGGATGGCCAACAGAGAATTACCTAGATCACTCGCATCCGCTACAAGTTGCAGCTCGTGAAGAACTTGAACTTCTTGCTGGAGAGAAAGTAACTGTCACCAGTACTGATGGATGCGGCGCACCGCTCTTTCTGATTTCAATGATGGGGATGGCCCGAGCAATTCGCGCAATCACAATTTCGACAGATCCAATTCATCAAAGAGTTGTTGAAGCATGTCGCTCAAATCCGATTATGGTCGGTGGCATCGGTCGCCACCCAACAGTATTGATGGAGAAAGTTCCTGGCCTCTTTATGAAAGATGGCGCAGAAGCGGTCGAAATTATCTCCCTCGCAGATGGTCGCACTATTGTCTTTAAAATCGCAGATGGCAATAACCGCGCTCTTCCGACCCTTGCCCATGCAGCTCTTGCTGAATTCGGCGTTACCTACGATTTCGAGCCGGTAAAGATCATGGGCGGCGCATCTGTCGTCGGTACCATTCGCGCAACAATTAACTAACCCGTACCCTTGCAACTATGAACCGCCGCATTGCAACGCTCATGGTGCACACATCGCCCCTGGATCAACCAGGTATTGGCGATGCTGGCGGCATGAATATTTATGTTGCTGAAAGCGCCGAACGCATGGCTGCGATGGGTCTCAAGGTTGATATTTTTACACGCAGAACCAATAACGATGTTGCAGATATTGTTGAAGTAAGCGATGGGGTTCGAGTTCGTCACCTGCGCGTTGGCCCCATCGATGGCGTGGCAAAAGAACAACTTCCGGCTCTCATCCCGGCGCTTGCCGCAGAATTTACCCAGCAACTTCAAG
>CANJXW010000039.1 GCA_947478965.1 Candidatus Nanopelagicaceae bacterium
ATCAGATGGATCTGTTGAAGTCCATGATGATGGTCGCGGAATTCCTGTCGATAAAGAACCAAAGACTGGACTTACCGGCGTTGAAGTTGTCCTGACCAAGCTCCACGCAGGTGGAAAGTTCGGTGGCGGATCCTATGCGGCATCTGGTGGTCTTCACGGCGTAGGTGCATCTGTAGTAAATGCACTTGCTGAGCGCCTTGATGCTGAGGTTGATCGCAATGGAAAAATTTATTGGATGTCATTTAAGCGCGGTGTTGCTGGCATCTTTGATGGCGATGGACCAAAGGCTCCCTTTACTCCTCAATCAGGTCTGCGCACTATTGGAAAAGTTTCTGCAAAGGTCACAGGCACCCGTATCAAATGGTGGAGCGATCGCCAGATCTTCCTGAAAGAGGCAGAGCTCGATATCGAAGATGTCTATTCGCGCGCTCGCCAAACGTCATTCCTTGTTCCTGGACTTACTCTGATTGTTAATGACAATCGCACCAAGACCGTTACAACACAAACTTTTTATCACAAGGGCGGAATCTCCGAATACTGCGAATTCCTGCAACCAGATGCTCCGATCGGTGATGTCATTCGCATCTACGGCACAGGTCATTATCAAGAGACAGTCCCTGTTCTCGATGACAAGGGCCATATGGTTTCAACTGAGGTCGAGCGCGATATGGAAGTTGATATTGCGATGAAATGGGGCGATGGTTTTGATACCACCCAGCGTTCATTTGTAAATATCATCGCAACCCCCAAGGGCGGAACTCATGTTCAAGGGTTCGAACGTGCGATCGTGAAGGCATTTAACGAAGCCCTTCGCAGTGCAAATATTTTAAAGAAGAATGAAGTAGATGTCATTAAAGATGACATCACAGAAGGCCTCACAGCCGTTGTAACGGTCCGTATGTCTGAACCTCAGTTTGAGGGACAGACCAAGGAAGTTCTCGGCACAGCGGCTGCTACAAAGATTGTGACCAATGTTGTCGCAGAGAAGATGAAAGAGTTCTTCTCTACAACGCGTCGTATTGATAAGGCCAACGGCCGTTTGATCCTTGAAAAGGTTGCAGCGGCATCACGTACAAGAATTTCAGCTCGAACGCATAAAGATCTTCAGCGCCGCAAGAATGCACTCGAATCTTCAGCACTTCCAACGAAGCTCTCTGATTGTCGCTCTGAAGATGTCACACGTACTGAACTCTTGATCGTTGAGGGAGATTCAGCCCTTGGTACGACAAAGGCTGCCCGTAACTCAGAATTCCAAGCGATCTTGCCGATTCGAGGAAAGATTCTCAATGTGCAGAAAGCATCGCTTTCACAGATGCTTGATAACAATGAATGTGCATCGATTATTCAAGTAATCGGCGCAGGTTCTGGAAAATCATTTGAACTTGCAGATGCTCGCTATGGTCGCATCATCTTGATGTCTGATGCAGATGTTGACGGCGCACATATCCGTTGTCTCTTGCTCACACTTTTATATCGCTACATGCGTCCAATGATCGATGATGGCCGCGTCTTTGCAGCGATTCCTCCACTTCACCGTATCGAGCTTATGGGCAGCGGCGGCAAGAAGGGTGAATATATTTACACCTATTCAGATGACGAGATGAAGAAAGTCACTGGAGACCTTACAAAAGCTGGCAAGAAGTGGAAAGAACCCATTCAGCGCTATAAAGGCCTTGGAGAGATGGATGCAGATCAGCTCCGTGAAACCACAATGGATCCAGCAGCACGCACACTTCGCCGCATCACAATCTCAGATGCTGCAGCTGCAGAATCTATCTTTGAGTTATTAATGGGTAACGATGTTGCACCGCGCAAGGAATTTATTTCAACTGCAGAGATTGATCGCGACAGGATCGACGCTTAGACCGTCTTAGTACTTATCTAGTCAATACTGACTAGGTCGAAGTACTCGTCTTTCCAAATATCTTCATCGCCATCTGGCAACAAGATCACGCGCTCTGGCTTAAGGGCTTGAACTGCGCCTTCATCGTGAGATACCAAGATAACTGAACCTTGATATTCACCAAGGGCTGCCAAGATCTCTGCGCGAGATGCTGGGTCTAAGTTGTTTGTTGGCTCATCAAGAAGAAGAACGTTTGCAGCTCCTACAACGAGAACAGCAAGAGCAAGACGTGTTCGCTCTCCACCACTAAGAACCTTGACAGGCTTATGAACATCATCGCCAGTGAAGAGGAAAGAACCAAGAACGTTGCGGGCTTCTGGCTCGCGAATATCTGGAGTCGCGCTCATCATATTTTCAAGGATCGAGCGTTCGAAATCGAGTGATTCGTGCTCCTGCGCGTAGTAACCAATCTTGAGACCCTGGCCATGTACAACATGTCCAGTATCTGATTCGAGTTCGCCTGCAAGGATGCGAAGAAGAGTTGTCTTTCCAGCACCGTTAAGACCAAGAATCACAACGCGAGAACCCTTATCGATAATGCAACCGACATCGGTAAAGATTTCGAGTGATCCATAGGATTTAGAAAGTTCTTCACCGGCAAGGGGAGTCTTGCCACAAGGAGCAGGGGTAGGGAAGCGGAGCTTTGCGACCTTGTCGCTGACGCGGACATCTTCAAGACCGCTACGTAGCTTCTCTGCACGACGGAGCATGCCTTGGGCTGCAGTTGCCTTGCTCGCCTTAGCGCGCATCTTCTCGCCTTGCTTCTGCAGGATTTCAGCCTTCTTTTCAGCGTTGGCACGTTCGCGCTTGCGACGATGCTCGTCTTGCTCGCGCTGTAGCAGGTACTGCTTCCAGCCCAAGTTATAGACATCGATCACGTTACGGTTTGCATCGATGTAGAAAACTTTGTTGACAACTGTTTCGATCAAGGCAACATCGTGAGAGATGATGACAAGGCCACCAGAATATTTAGCAAGATATTCACGGAGCCAGATAACAGAATCTGCATCTAAGTGGTTCGTTGGCTCATCTAGGAGAAGCGTCTCTGCGCCAGAGAAAAGAATGCGGGCAAGCTCAATACGTCGGCGCTGTCCACCAGAGAGAGTGCCAAGTTCATTTCCAAATACTGCTTCTGTCACACCGAGTGATGTTGCAATCGCTTCTGCTTCTGCAGTGGCTGCATATCCGCCCGCTGCGCTAAATTCTGCTTCAACACGGGTATAGCGATCCATCGCCTTTTCAAGTGCTTCACCTTCAGTGGTCGACATTTCTTCTTCGACCATCTTCATACGGTGAGCAATCTGATCTAAGTCACGTGCCGAGAGAATGCGCTCGATAACTGTTCCGGTATCTTCACCACTTCGTGGATCCTGGGGGAGATAACCAATCTTTCCTGTGCGATTTACCGCCCCGCCAGCTGGAAGAGTTTCACCAGCGAGAACCTTTGCAAGAGTTGATTTGCCGGCGCCATTTCGACCGACGAAACCGATGCGATCTCCGTGGTTGATGCGCACAGTGACGCCGCTAACTAATAGGCGAGCTCCTGCACGTAATTCAAGGGCTTGTGTGGAGATCATTTGCCCTAGTCTCCCACAGCGTGGAAGTTAAGAGAAATTAGGTTAGGCAGCGCCGATTTTTGTGCGCCTAGGAGTCGCAAATGCCTTACCGACTGCTGTGAGTTCGGTTGAAACTTGCTTTCTAATATTCTCTTCGCTCTTGAGAAGAGCTTCAAGGGCTGCGATCGTTGTTTTGAGTTCTTTCTGCTCAGTTTCGAGTTCAAGGCGGCTCATCTTGGTCAAACGACGGAGAGGCATATCGAGAATGTAGGTCGCTTGCTCGTCATTGAGTTTGAAATCTTTGATGAGTGAAGCTTTTGCAGCAGGTGCATCATCGCTTCCACGAATGATCTTGATGACCTTATCGATATCGATAATCGCTTTAAGAAGGCCATCAACCATAGAAAGGCGGCCTTGCGCCTTTGCTTTGCGGAACTCTGAACGACGACGAATGACCTCAATGCGGTGATCGATAAAGACCTGCAGGAGTTCCTTCAACCCAAGAGTCTGCGGACGACCCTTCACTAGCGCTACTGCGTTAATCGCAAAGGCATCTTCCATAGGAGTGAGCTTGTAGAGCTGTTCCAGTACTTGCTCTGGCTCAAATCCATTTTTAAGTTCAATAACAACGTTGGTACCAGTCTGGCCATCGGTCAGATCGATGATGTCGCTAATGCCCTGAATCTTCTTCGCCTTAGCGAGATCGGCAATGCGCTCAACAACTTTCTCGGGTCCAATCGTGAAGGGAAGTTCTTTGATAACAATTCCCATTTTGCGAGAAGTTACCTTGCTAATTTCAATAGTTGCTCGGACTTTAAATGAGCCCTTACCTGTTGCATAGGCTTCACGAACGCCTTCAAGGCCAACGAGTTCTCCACCTGTTGGGAAATCTGGACCTGGAATAAATTTCATCAAAGCGTTAAGAGTCGCCTTTGGATTATCAATGAGGTGCTTTGTTGCTGCAATGACTTCGCCTAAGTTGTGGGGAGCCATATTTGTCGCCATACCTACTGCGATACCTGCGCCGCCATTGACGAGCAAGTTTGGATAAGCAGCTGGAAGAACTTGTGGTTCAGCAATCTGGCCATCGTAGTTAGGCCCAAAGTCAACGGTATCTTCATCGGCTTCTGCAACCATCGCCATGGCAGCTTGTGCCAAGCGCGCTTCTGTATAACGCATTGCAGCCGGACCTGAGTCGAGTGACCCAAAGTTTCCATGGCCATCGATAAGAGGAACCTGCATTGAAAATGATTGAGCCATACGAACGAGTGCGTCGTAAATTGCAGAGTCACCGTGCGGGTGCAACTTACCCATTACTTCACCGACAACTCGCGCGCTCTTTACATGTCCGCGCTCTGGGCGAAGTCCCATCTCTGCCATCTGATGCAAGATGCGACGATGAACAGGCTTGAGTCCATCGCGAGCATCAGGAAGTGCGCGTGAGTAGATAACGGAATAGGCATACTCAAGAAAAGATTCAGACATCTCCGATGAGACATCGATATCTACGATCTTGCCTGGATATTCACCAGGTTTTGGACCGGCTGGTTTCTTAGCCTTTGTTGCCACGCTCTTCTTTGCAGTTGCCATGGGGGGCATTGTGCCAAGAAATGAGCCTAAATCGTTGTACCTACACGCGGTCTAGCTCCAACGATTGCAACACAATGGGCGGCAACGTTGGCGCCTGATGCCAAAGCCTTCTCTAAATCGCCATCGCGAACATAGGAGGCGATAAATCCAGCCGCAAAGGAATCACCTGCGCCCGTTGTATCGACAACCTTGGTTTTTACCGCTGATACTTCAACGGCGCTGCCATCTCGAGATTTTCCAAGAGCACCTTGTGCTCCGCGCTTAATGACAACAACCTTTACACGTTCGAGCAAAATATCGAGAGCTCGGTGCATATCTGCTTCTCCAGTGAGAAAGTTAGCCTCTTCTTCATTTAGAAGAATGACATCCATCAATGAGATCCACGACTTCACTTCTTCAATATCAACGGCCATCATTCCGCCAACAGATGCCGGATCGAAGTAAATGGGAATCGCTTTGAGATGAATTCGAGCGATCATCTCTTTGATTCCAGGAAGTGAGAGCGGATCAAGGGGGGAGTACCCCGACAGATATACGGCGTTAAATTCATGGAGCGCAGGCAGGTCGTTCAGTTTGAGCCCAGAGTTAGCCCCGTTGTCCGGAAACATTGTTCGCTCACCAGTTGGATCGACAAGGACTACGACAACACCTGAACGACCGTTATCTATAACAAGATTATTGTGTCGAACGCCGAGGGCGTTAAATTCTGTGACGATCGCAGAGCCGGCTAGGTCATCGCCGACATGGCCCACAATCGTGGCGCGAGCATCTGTACGAGTAAGCCAAGCAGCAACATTTCCTGCAGCGCCTCCACCATGGGTAGAAATTTCTGCTGAGGTATCGCTTCCGTAATTAATTTTATCGGGCATCACGGAAATCTTTGTAATGACATCAAGCATCACATCACCAATGCACAGAACCTGAGCAGTCATGTATTTATCTTTGCTTAGCAACCGCAA
>CANJXW010000040.1 GCA_947478965.1 Candidatus Nanopelagicaceae bacterium
AAGAGTTTTACAGGTGAACACGGTGGCACGATCTGTACATCCTCAAATGCAAAGAAAACGATGGAGTGGGCTTTTACTCAAGGCGAGAAAATTCTCTTTCTCCCAGATCAACACCTAGGTCGCAACACCGCAATTTTATCTCTCGGTTTGAGCAAGGAAGATTGCGTCCTCTGGAACCCTTGGAAGCCCATGGGTGGTTTAACCATCGATGAAATTCAAAACGCAAAAGTTATTCTCTGGCGCGGTCACTGTTCGGTCCATGGAAGATTCACCGCAGAATCGGTAGCCGAAGTTCGCGAGCGAGTTCCCGGAGTTCAAGTTCTCGTTCATCCAGAGTGTCAGAACGAAGTGGTCTCTTTGGCAGATGTTGTCGGAAGTACCGAAGTAATCATTAAAACAGTTGAAGCTTCAGAGCCAGGCAGCAAATGGGCCATTGGCACCGAACTCAATCTCGTATCTCGGTTAGCTAAATCGAATCCAGATAAGACCGTCGTCTTCCTCGATAAGACCGTCTGTTATTGCTCGACCATGAACCGTATCGATCTCCCCCACCTGGTCTGGGTCATGGAATCACTCGTCAATGGACATCTCGTAAACCAAATTAAGGTCGCCCCCGAGGTGGCGAAGTATTCGAAACTCGCTCTCGAGCGAATGCTCGCCCTATAGTTATGGGCATGACCAACGAGAAGATTCAACCTGATTCAGGCAAAAAGGGACGTCCAACCCCAAAGCGCAAAGATGTAGAAGCAACTCGAAAGATTTCTTCCCTTGCTCCAGCATCTACTAAAGCCGAAAAAGCACGTGCAAAAGAAGCAGGTCGTGCAGCTCGTATTGCACAGCGCGCTGCATACCTTCGCGGCGATGAAAATGCGTTGCCAGCGCGTGATCGTGGACCCGAGAAGAGATTTGTTCGTGACTTCGTAGACTCACGCCGCTCAATCGGTGAATTTTTTCTTCCCATCATCGGCGTCGTTCTCGTTATCTCTTTAATTCCAAATAAATTTGCAGCCACCGCAGGCATTTTAATTATGTACGGCGTTCTACTCTTCTCTGTTGTTGATGGTTATGTTCTCAGTAAGAGAATTAAGCGTGAGGTTGCTGTCCGCTTCCCAGATAAGTCACCTAAGGGGCTAGGCATGTATGCATGGTTGCGTTCAACTCAGATGCGACGCATGCGCGCACCAAAGCCTCAAATCAAACTCAAGTAGTTAATAGAACTTCTACTCAGTAAAGAAATCTGCCACCAAACTAAGGGCGCGTAAGCGGGCTCTTAGTTTCTTGTGGGTTCTTCTCGACTACGGCAGCGAGGGCTTTATTAATTGCTGCAATAGTTGCTGGAGAAAGTTTTACTCCAGATGCCTTTGCATTCTCTTTAACTTGGGATGGCTTGGTAGCTCCCATGATCGCACTTGAGACATTTGGGTTGGCAAGAACCCAAGCGATAGATAACTGCCCCATTGTGAGGCCGTTCTTCTCCGCGATGGGCGCTAACTTTTGAACGGCGGTGAGAACATCATCTTTCATCCAACGAGAGATCATTCCGGCGCCGCTCTTCTTATCGGTAGCGCGCGATCCTGCGGGAACTTTCTTTCCTGGAAGATACTTTCCTGTTAACACGCCTTGAGCCATAGGTGACCAGACAATCTGCCCAATACCTTCCTTGGCAGAGAGCGGAACAACCTCACTCTCGATAACTCTCCAGAGCGCAGAGTATTGAGGCTGACTTGAAACAAACCTTGTATACCCGCGGGCATCTTGAATTTTTAAAGCAGCAGCAATCTGCTGAGCGTTCCACTCTGAAAAACCAATGTAATGAACTTTGCCCGCGCGAATAAGATCATCAAAGGCGCTGAGTGTTTCCTCCAGCGGGGTTTCGTTATCAAAGCGATGGGCTTGGTAAAGATCGATGTGATCTGTTTGTAGACGCTTAAGCGATGCGTTGCATGATTCGATGATGTGTTTACGCGATAGCCCGCGATCGTTCTTGCCCTCACCTGTTGGCCAGTAAACTTTTGTAAATAACTCATACGATTCACGACGTACGCCTTTAAGTGCTTTCCCAAGAACGGATTCAGCTTTTGTTCCTGCATATACATCGGCGGTATCGAGAGTTGTGATTCCGACATCGAGGGCAGTTCTGACACATTTGATCGCCGCCTCAGATTCAACTTGAGAACCATGCGTGATCCAATTTCCGTAAGAAATCTCTGAAACGTACATTCCTGAACTGCCTAAGCGACGATATTCCATGTTCGAAGACTAGCTACGCGCGTGGTGTATTGCCAACAGCGGGTAGGTATGGTTTGGTTCACCTGCATCCAAGGATGTAACAACTTAATAGGTTTTTAATAAGGGGAAGATCGGTGAAAATCCGGCGCTGTCCCGCAACCGTAAGAATGTAGAAATACGTTTAAGTCGGATTACCTTATTCAAAACTAGAAATAGACAATCACCCGCCGAGGTTTGCGGGGCGTAGTCACAATGGGTGGCCATCTGCCACCACTTGAACTACCCCGTGAGACTCTTCAACTTTGAGAGGCTCCAACTTGAAATCCAGATACAAAGTAACTCCCCTGATACTGCTTTCAATATTATTGATCGCTACCTTTACACCCAATGCAAGCGCCGCAAATAAGGGCTACCGATACTGGGGATACTTCCACGCGGCACAAGGTGCCAAAACATGGACACCGTCGATGACGGGACCAACAGTAAATGTTGCAGACGGAGATGTTGAAGGATGGGCATTTACCTATAGCGATGACGATATTCCAGATGCATCAGCGCCTCGCCTTGCACCAGACTTCAAGCGAATCTGCGGAACAACCAAAGCTGTAGCTGGCAAGAAACGCATTGGAATCTATATCGATTTCGGTCCTTCTGCCCTACGTCCTAAGGGAGAGTCACTTCCTAAAAATGTCTCCGCATGTATCGTCACTGCCACTTCTTCACAGGGCATCGATGTCTTAGGAGCTGCAGTCAAGATTCGTGCAGAGGCGTCTGGATTTATCTGTGGAATAAATAACTATCCGGCTAAAGAATGTGGCGTTGAAATTGCAACACCACTTAAATATCGAACAAAGAAGTAAATAACCTCATTATGAGTTCGCAACTTCTACGGCACCCACTTACATGGTGGATCTGGTCTATGGCACTGGCGGTGGCAATCGTTCGTGCCGATAGTCCGCTTGCAGCTATTGCAGCTGTAGGAGTTGCGGCCTTGATGGTGAAGAAGTACTCGGAAGATGCACCCTGGTCACGCAGTTTCTGGTGGTCTCTCAAACTTGGCGTATTCATTATCGCAATCCGAACGCTCATTGCAGTTCTCATTGGTGTTCCCATTCCAGGAACAACTCTTGTTACTCTTCCCATTCTTCCCCTTCCTGATTGGATAGCAGGAATTCGAATCGGTGGCACCGTAACACTTGAGCGCCTCTCATCATCCATACATGAAGGCGTCATCATCGCCTCTGTTATCGCGCTCTTTGGGGCTGCAACATCATTGACGAGCCCTCATCGCCTCTTGCGCGTGGCTCCAGTATTTATCTATGAAATTGGCGTATCTCTCGTGATTGCGACTTCTGTTCTTCCTCAAATGGTCACAAGTATCGGACGGATAAGAAAAGCGCATATTCTGCGCGGTGATGAAAATCCAAAGTGGCGCAAAATTGCAATTCCACTCTTGGAGGATGCGCTCTCTCGATCTCTGGACCTTGCTGCCGCAATGGATTCACGGGGTTATGGGATCTCCCGAGTTCGTTCGCGGTACAAAGCAGACCGCTGGCAAGCTCCGGACTCGCTGATCGTGGCTACTTCTCTTGCCGCAATATATTTTCTACCGCTGGTGACTCAATGATTACCTTTTCGAATGTTTCATTGATCTACCCAAACTCGACAAAAACAATACTGGAAGATCTCTCCTTTACGATTTCGGAAGGGGAACTTGTTCTCGTTATTGGTTCTACGGGATCTGGAAAGTCATCTCTCTTACGATTGATAAATGGCTTAGTGCCTCACCACACTGGTGGAATCCTCGCGGGTGATATCACAGTGGATGGACAATCCACACAACTCGTAAAACCAGGAGGCTTTGCCCATCTCATTGGAATAGTTGGACAAAACCCGATCAATGGTTTTGTGACGGATAAGGTTGAAGATGAACTCGTCTTTGGGATGGAAGCGCTCAACCTCTCCCCCGACATTATGCGAAAAAGAGTTGAAGAGGTTCTTGATCTCCTCGGATTAGTACACCTAAGACAGAGATCTCTTGCAACCCTGAGCGGTGGCGAACAACAACGTGTAGCAATTGGTAGTGCCCTTGTCATGCATCCAAAGATTCTCGTACTCGATGAACCAACAAGCGCCCTTGATCCGATAGCTGCGGAAGAAGTCCTCTCGATCCTTCATCGTTTAGTTCATGACCTTAGCCTGACTGTCGTAATCGCTGAACATAAACTTGAGAGAGTAATTGGTTTTGCAGACCGCATCTTGTATATCGAAGGCAATGGAAGCGCAACGATCGATTCTCCCGAAATAATTATGAAGAACTCTGTGATCGCTCCACCCATAGTCCATCTGGCACGAGCTCTTGGTCTTTCCGATATTGGGCTCAGTGTGAGAGATCTGCGACGAAAGACAACAGAGCTAAGACAAACCCTTCCTGATATTGAGCGCACTCAACATCAATCCGGTGCGTTGGCCATTAAGGCAGAAAATGTTGAGATTTCATATGGTCGATACCCCGCAATCAAAAACCTTTCATGTCGGATCTTTGATGGCGAAGTTGTTGCAGTCATGGGGCGAAATGGAGCAGGCAAGAGTTCCCTGCTTTCAGTTCTTGTGGGGCTGACTGAACCAACAAGCGGAAGTGTTGAAGTACGCGGTGCGCCTGCGCACTCTTTCAAAGCGGCGCAACGTAGAGAAAAGATTGGTTTTATACCGCAAGAACCAAGCGACCTTCTCTATCACCAGAGCGTTGCTAAGGAGTGCCAACAAGCCGATCGAGATAACGGAGTTGAAAGCGGAACAACCTATGCGCTTCTAACCAGACTAGTTCAGACAATAGGTGAGGATGTCCATCCTCGGGACTTATCTGAAGGACAAAGGTTGGCTCTGGCTTTAAGCATTGTTCTATCGGGAGATCCATCGATACTCGTTTTAGATGAACCAACCCGAGGCCTTGATTACCAATCTAAGGCGATTTTGATAAACACTTTGCGGAACTTCTCAAGGGAACTCAGCCGTCCCGTCATTATCGCTACGCATGATGTTGAGCTCGTAGCAGAATTAGCCGATCGAGTTATTTTTCTAGCTGATGGCGAGATTGTTGCCGATGGTTCCACCCTTGATGTTCTGCTCTCGTCTCCTGCCTTTGCACCTCAAGTTTCAAAAGTGATGTCTCCAAAGCCATGGCTGAGCGTCTCTGATGTGATCGCAGCTTTGAGTAGTCAAAGAGCAGAGTCATGACTCAACTGAAGACAAAAGATATCTATCGCTTCGGTAATAGATCATCACTTGTATTAGTCCTGACCTCGCTCGTATGCGCAGGTGGTTTTCTTTGGCCTTTCTTTGTGACGACTCAACAATCTTCTCAGCGCTCTCAAATCTTTTTCTGGATTGCGGTACCACTTACTTTCTTTCTTCTTCTAAGCGAGTTAAGTAACAAGCGCTTGGATGCAAAATCAGTTGCTCTATTAGGCGTTCTTGCTGCATCCCTGGCTGCGCTTCGCCCCCTGGGAGCGGGAGCTGTTGGTATTGAGCCAATGTGGTTTCTTCTTATTCTCTCTGCGCGCGTCTTTGGAAGTGCATTTGGATTTCTCTTAGGGGTCATTGGAATGCTTGCATCAGCGTTGCTTACAGGTGGCATTGGGCCATGGCTTGGGTATCAACTCTTTGCAGCGGGTTGGATTGGTCTTCTGGCTGGCTCGTTACCCAAGAAATTTCGAGGACGTTATGAAATATTTATTCTGATTCTCTTTTCCATCTTCGCCTCT
>CANJXW010000041.1 GCA_947478965.1 Candidatus Nanopelagicaceae bacterium
AATCACCAGCAATATAGACACCATCTTTAATTTTCGAACTTACTGCGGGATTTTGATTGATTCCAAAGAGAGGTAGCGACGAAGCGATCTCGTATTTTGCAACAAGATCCCATTGCGAGGTCGACGTCCTCCAAAGAAGACTTAAGTGGCGGCGAACCTCAGATTCTGATGCAGATTTTAACGTTGTCGATGAAATCAAAACTTTTCCAGCAGGTGCATACGACGGTGAGACGTGAGAGATGGCAATTGAATTAATGACTGGTCCTCGATCTAAGCCATCTACGATCAGGGCAGCCGTTTCGATGGGCGCTTGATCTACCGAGTGATACCAGGTTGTCGATCCAACAGTCTTTGGGACATCGGAGATATCCAATAGTTGAGCTGCCGTTGTTACATCAGTTGCAACGATGATCCCTTTTGCGGATAGCTCCCCTGCACTTGTTGTAATACTTAAGCCGTTCATTGATTGAACTTGAACGCCGTATTCGATTGCCTTTACTCGAGATGCGAGAGCGCGAGAAAAGACTTCGACTCCTTGGCTAGGAATTCCTGAAGATCCATTGATAAAACTCTTAATAATCTCCCGACCGGTAACAGCACTCACCATGGATGGATCAGTAAGAAAGACGCCTTCAAGAAATGGGCGCAGAACGCGGTGATACACATTTCCGCTTCCCGCGCTAAGAAGTTCTTCCTCTACTGATTGATTACGCTGTGGCGCTCTAGAAAGATAGCGAAGAAGAGATGCCTTTTCGAGTACAGACCCTGTTGATGGTCGTAATACGTTGAAGGGATTTCTGCGGGGATCGCTCAGAGCAACGTTTCGATCCTCGAGACTGACAATGACCTCTCGGGGCGCTTCGATAAAATCTATTTCATCAATAACATTGAGGCGCTTGATTTCTGGATAACGCGCATTGATGAGCTGGAATCCGCGATCTAAAATGTATCCATCGATCAGGTCGGATGTCACACGACCACCTGGACGATCAGAAGCTTCAATCACTTTCACATCTACACCAGCGTCTTGGAGCGAAATGGCCGCGCTGAGCCCAGCTAGCCCCGCCCCGATGATGTAAATCATTTCCGACCCCTGATTCGCTAGGTTGCAAGCCTACCTTTAGGCTAGAGCCGTGGAACTCGCAGAAACTCCAATCTCAGTTGAGCACCTTGGTCTCATTAATTATGAGAGCGCGCTCGAGATTCAACGGTCGCGACATCGCGAAGTATCTGCATCGATAAGAGAAAACACGTTGCTTCTTCTTGAGCATCCTTCTGTTTTCACAGCAGGAAAACGCACGCAAGATTTCGAACGTCCAACCGATGGAACACCCGTCATCGATGTGGACAGAGGCGGGCGAATAACGTGGCATGGCCCAGGACAGCTCGTCGGTTATCCGATAGTGAGATTGAGTAATCCCCGTGAACTCGTTGGCTTTGTCCGCGAACTCGAAACCGCACTCATCGCCTTATGCAACGACTACGGCGTGGATGCAATTCGCGTTGAAGGAAGATCAGGTGTCTGGGTTCAAGACGAGAAGGGTGATCGAAAGATTGCAGCAATTGGCATCCGAGTTGCATCTGGTGTGACGATGCATGGCTTTGCCCTCAATATCTGCCCCGATCTCACCGCATTTGCCTCGATCGTTCCCTGTGGAATCGATGATGCAGACGTGACTTCGCTTAGCATCGAGCTAGGCCGTAGAATCACCGTTGAAGAAGTGCTGCCCTCTCTTGAGGCGCATCTGCTCAGATCGCTCAGGAAGGTCAGCGTATGACTATCGCACCCGAAGGACGCAAGCTTTTGCGCATTGAAGCGCGCAATACAGAAACGCCTATCGAACGTAAACCTGAGTGGATTAAAACTCGCGCAAATATGGGTCCTGAATACACCCGCCTTCGCTCGCTCGTAAAGTCTGAAGGTCTTCACACCGTATGCCAAGAAGCCGCATGCCCAAATATCTTTGAATGCTGGGAAGATAAAGAAGCGACTTTCCTCATCGGTGGCGAACGGTGCACACGCCGCTGCGATTTCTGCAATATCGATACAGGAAAACCAGATCCACTCGATCGAGACGAACCACGTCGCGTTGCCGAATCAGTACTTTCAATGGGTTTGAAATATGCAACGATCACAGGTGTAACCCGCGATGACCTCGATGATGAAGGCGCGTGGCTCTATGCCGAGACTATTCGCAGTGTTCATGCGCTTAACCCTGGCTGTGGCGTTGAAATGCTCGCCCCAGATTTCAGTGGTAACCCAGTTTATCTCAATGAAGTTTTTGAAACTCGACCTGAAGTCTTCGCACACAACCTGGAGACTGTACCGAGAATCTTTAAGCGAATCAGACCTGCCTTTACATACGATCGCTCTCTCGATGTCATCTCCCAAGCTCGCGCATTTGGGTTGATTACCAAATCAAACCTCATTCTTGGCCTTGGCGAGACTCGTGAAGAAGTTTCGCAGGCGCTCGTAGATCTTCAAGCCGCAGGTTGCGATTTGATTACTATTACTCAATACCTGCGTCCAACAAATAAACATCATCCTGTTGAGCGCTGGGTTAAGCCCGAAGAGTTCGTTGAACTCGCTGCCGAAGCAACAAGCGTTGGCTTTCTAGGCGTCATGAGTGGTCCGCTTGTTCGTTCAAGTTACCGAGCAGGGCGTCTTTACAAGCAGGCTATGGAAGCGCGAGCTGCAGAAACTGCTACACATGGCTGATTTTGTTTATCCGCCTGTCATCGTTGCGATTAAAACTTTTTGGCGATTTCTCGGTCTGCAATTTACCTTCACGGGAGAATCTCATGTCCCGCGCAAAGGTGGAGCCATTCTTGCAATTAACCACATCGGATATTTAGATTTTGCAATCACGGGAACCGCTGCGCTTCCGGCGGATCGCTATGTGCGATTTATGGCTAAGAAAGAGATTTTTGACAATAAATTAGCCGGGCCTCTCATGCGCGGAATGCATCACATCAATGTAGATCGCAATAATGGTTCAGCCTCATTTGTTGCAGCTCTTCGCGCACTTCGCGGTGGCGAAATTATCGGGATCTTTCCAGAAGGAACAATCTCTAAAAGCTTTGAAATCAAGGAACTCAAATCAGGTGCAGTTCGCTTAGCTATGGGCGCAGGCGTCCCCATCATCCCAACGATCGTGTGGGGCTCACAGCGAATCTGGACCAAGGGAGTCAAGAAGGATCTTCGGCGCAAGAAGGTCCCCATCACTGTGGCATTTGGCGAACCACTCTTCTTCGACAAGAAAGGTGATGTTGAAGCTGGAGAAGCGCTTCTCCGCGAAACCCTTCTCTCCGCTTTGCATGAAGTCCAGGCGAATTATCCAGATACGCATGTGGGGCAACGCTGGGCACCTGCGCGTCTTGGTGGTACTGCGCCCGCTCCCCTAAACTAACCCCATGTTCAGACGAAAAAATAAGGCCAAAGAGCCAAAGATAAAGACACCGCGTTTCCAAGCATTTCGTGATGCCTATGCAATTACTAAAAGCGTAAAGCCTTGGATCGGTGCTGCGATTGCCGCAATCTTCCTTGCCGTATGGGCAGTTGGTATTGGCCTTGGAGTTATCTTTGGTCATCCGATCTATCTCGGCTTTATCGCTCTTCCTGTTGCGCTCCTTGCCGCAATGTTCTTCTTTACTCGCATCGCATCATCTGCTGCATACGTTTCGATTGAAGGACAGCTTGGCGCTGGCGCAAGTGTCTTGATGGCTATTCGCAAAGGTTGGACAACAACGCCTGCAGTAGCGGTATCAAAGAACCAAGATATGGTTCATAGAAGTGTTGGTCGTGCAGGTATTGTGTTAACCGCAGAAGGATCCTCAGCTGTTCGCGGATTACTCATCGATGAGCGAAAGAAAGCCGAACGTTTTGCTCCTGGTGTACCCGTTGTTGAGGTCGTCGTTGGCGATGGCGATGGACAAGTTCCTCTTCGCAAGCTTCAAAAACATCTCACCAAGCTTCCTAAGAAACTTTCAGCGCATCAAATGCGCGAAGTTCGTGCACGACTTAAAGCAGTTGGTGGTCTCTCCATGCCAATTCCTAAAGGTCCAATGCCAAAGGGCATGAGAGCGCCAAAGCGCTAATCTTCTTCGAGGCTCTAAGCGTTGATGAGTTTGGTATTGCTCAATCGCTCGTGAATGCCGCGCCCATTTTCATCAAAGGTCACCGCTGTAATGACAAGGCAGATCAACGTCGTTCGAATGAGTGCCTGAAGAGGTGTAACTACCCCGCCATCTGAAAATCGAACGACCTTCATCCTCATTATTCGGTGGCCAAAACTGGCGCCTCCCAAAGAGGTAAGGACTACGAGCTCGATAAAGAAGATCACCAAGACCGGAATCCTTGCGTGAGGTGCGCGATCAATGATCGACCCGGTTCCTGAGAAGAACCCGATAGCGACTGCGTAGCTCATGAGCCAGTCGATCAGGAGCGCAAACATCCTGCGACCAAGGCTTATTTCGTGCTTCATGCGGGCGAGAATACCTCGTTGAAGGTCGAATCTGCCTACTGGGCCTTGAGATGTAACACGGCTGTAACACGCGGGTTATGTCTTTTTGACCTTGGAGACATACGCTTCACCACATCGGCAAGTGCTCAATGGTGAGGGCGCCGGGATTTCTAGATGATCTATTTTAGGGATTCATCTCTTTAACATTTGAGGAGTTCAGAGCATGTTTAAGAATTCAGCTGAAATTTTTGCCTTTATTAAGAAGGAAGATGTCAAGCTTATTGATGTCCGCTTTACCGATCTGCCAGGAATCCAACATCACTTCAACGTTCCCGTTGAATCTTTCGACGAAGCAGTCTTCACCGATGGCTTGATGTTTGATGGTTCTTCTATTCGTGGTTTCCAATCGATCCACGAATCAGATATGAAGCTTCTACCAGTTCCTGAATCAGCTTTCATTGATCCCTTCCGTACTGAAAAAACACTTGTCATTATCTTCTCTGTTCACAATCCAGTAGATAACACCGCATATTCACGTGATCCACGTGGAGTCGTTGCTAAAGCTGTTGAGTACATGCGTTCACTCGGTTTTGCAGATACTGCTTTCTTTGCACCTGAAGCAGAGTTCTACGTCTTCGATAGCGTCCGATTTAAAACTGGTATCAACGAATCAACTTATGAAATCCAATCATATGAAGGCGCATGGAACACCGGCGTTGAATATGATGCAGATGGAACACCTAACCGCGGATACCGCACGCGCGTTAAGGGAGGATATTTCCCAGTCTCACCAACAGATCAATTTGCTGATCTTCGCGATGAGATGGTTATGGAGCTCGGTCGCTCAGGACTTCTCGTTGAGCGCTCACACCACGAAGTTGGTACAGCAGGTCAAATGGAGATCAACTACCGCTTCACAGATATTTTGCATGCAGGCGATGATGTAATGAAATTCAAATACATCATCCGCAACGTTGCATGGGAAGGTGGCAAGACTGCGACCTTTATGCCAAAGCCACTCTTCGGTGACAATGGTTCCGGTATGCACGTCCACCAATCACTTTGGAAAGATGGAAAGCCACTCTTCTTCGGTGATGGCTATGGCGATCTTTCAGATATGGCTCGTTGGTATGTTGGTGGTCTTCTCAAGCACGCTCCATCACTTCTCGCATTTACAAACCCAACGGTTAACTCATATCGTCGCCTTGTTCCAGGTTATGAAGCTCCCGTAAACCTTGTTTACTCAGCTCGTAACCGCTCTGCATGTATCCGTATCCCAATTACAGGATCTAATCCAAAGGCTAAGCGCATCGAATTCCGTTGCCCAGATCCATCATCGAACCCATACCTCGCATTTGCTGCGATGTTGATGGCTGGCCTTGATGGAATCGTCAACAAGATCGAGCCACCTGCACCAGTAGATAAAGATCTCTACGAATTAGATGGCGATGAAGCTGCAGCTATTGCTCAGGTTCCAGGATC
>CANJXW010000042.1 GCA_947478965.1 Candidatus Nanopelagicaceae bacterium
ATTTTTTGCACAGGTTATTGGTTAACGAGATCATCCTGGCTTCCTCGGCCCGCTTCCCCTGTCTCAACATCCAAAGTCGAGACCGTTCACCCCCAAGTTTTGTATCTCTACAAATTTGGGAACTAGAAACGTTGCTTACTTCGAAAACGCTTTCACGTATCGACTAAGCGAATTAGTTCCACTATGTAATTATTTATATCGCAATTATTGCTAGAACTTTCGATCTAACTTTCAGCGCCATATTTTTACTTCTTTACTGCTCTTCTTTTCTTTGCTCAGTGTATAGAACAGTTGGGGCCTGCTGAAAATTCCCGCAGGCATACCCCAGAAAGTAATGAGAACTAGCGGGTTTTGCCTGAGCTACGGCGCGAGACTTCACGGTCGACCTCACGCGTAGATTGGCGCTCCATGAGCGCAGCGCGCTTATCGTGCGTCTTCTTGCCACGCGCTACTGCGATCTCGATCTTGGCTTTTCCATCTTTGAAGTAGAGCTGGAGCGGAATGAGCGTGAGCCCACCCTCTTTGATCTTCAAGTGGAGCTTCTTAATCTCAGAGCTATGTACCAATAATTTACGCTCACGACGAGGAACATGGTTGGTCCAGGTGCCCTCGGTGTATTCGGGGATATGTACGCCAGCGAGCCAGAGCTCACCGCCCTGCACGTGGGCGTATCCATCAATGAGGGATGCACGCCCTGCTCTGAGTGATTTGACCTCGGTGCCCGTTAGGACGATTCCGCACTCATAAACATCTTCGATCGAATAATCATGGCGCGCTTTTTTATTTTGCGCGATGAGCTTGCGGCCAACTTCCTTCACCATCATGCTCACCGCCTCTCGTACCTGAATTATTAGATAGAGGCGAGTCTACCCTCCAGCACAGATAGCCGCCTGAAGGGTAAGGCGCGCTTAAACCTTGAGGTAGCGACGAAGAGTGATGAGAGATGCTCCAGTTGAAACAACGAAACCGGTAAGGAGCAACCATCCTGATGCAACCCAGACCTCGGACCATCCAAAGAATTTTGTAAAGGTAAGAAGTGGAGCGACCTTTGAATCAATCACGGTCTTGAGCGCGGCGAGTAACCCTGTCGCAAGACCCCAACCGATAAGAGCGGAGATAACTCCTTCGAGAAGGAATGGAAGTTGAATCGACCACGATGATGCTCCAACGAGTTTCATCACACCAGTTTCGCGGCGGCGGTTAAATGCTGCGATGCGAAGGGTATTTGAAATTAGAAGCGCTGCAGTCAGAACTGATGCAAGTCCAACGATCAATGCGCCATTTCGAAGTACACCAAGTAATTTAAAGAACTTCTCAAGAATCGAACGTTGATCTTGAACCACATCAACACCTGGTCGCCCAGAGAATGCGCTGACAACTACATCAAATTGTGTTGGGTCTTTTAGTTTGACGCGGAATGATTCTGGCAATTGATCTTGAGTTACATTTTGAGCGATCGCTGATTCTTTAAAGCGCTCTTGGAAACGCTTGTACGCCTCTGATTGAGATTCATAGAAAACGCTAGCTACAACGGGCAGCGCTTCGAGATCGCTCTTAATACTCAATCTCTGATCGGGAGTAACTATTCCACCAGAACATGATGGTGATTCTGAGAGTGAACCACAAAGGTAAACAGATACTTCAATCTTGTCATACCAATAATCTTTCATTGCGCCCACTTGTGCATTTGAGAGCAAGCCGATTCCAAGGAGAGATAGTGAAATTGCAGTTGTAACGACCACAGCAAAAGTCATTGTGAGGTTACGACGAAGTCCAATTCGTACTTCACTTAAAAGAAACCTTGCGCGCATCTGCGTTACCCCTGTGTCCGTTGGTTACGTATCTGAATTAAGTCGTTATTTGTATTCATAAAATTACCGTTAACCCGTGTAACCATAAACACCGCGAATTTGATCGCGGATAACATGGCCCGCATCGAGTTCGATCACGCGCTTGCGCATCTGATCTACGATCCCTGCATCGTGAGTTGCCATCAAAACAGTAGTACCTTCGCGGTTAATACGATCAAGCAACTTCATAATTCCAACAGAGGTCGCAGGATCTAAGTTTCCTGTTGGCTCATCAGCGATGATGATCGCTGGACGGCTTACATATGCGCGGGCGATTGCAACGCGTTGCTGTTCTCCACCCGAAATCTCATTGGGTAGGCGATCGCCCTTATCTTCAAGTCCAACAAGTTCAAGAACTTCAGGAACTTCGCGATCGATTTCACGCTTTGAATAACCAAGGACGTGAAGAGTAAAGGCAACATTCTCTGAAATGGTCTTATTTGGAAGAAGGCGGAAATCCTGAAAGACAGTTCCGACCTGGCGGCGAAGCTCAGGAACTTTATGGTTTGCAAGAGTACGAAGATCCTTGCCTGCAACATGGATGATTCCTGTAGTCGGACGCTCTTCGCGCAAGATCAATCGCAAGAAAGTTGACTTGCCTGAACCGGAAAGACCTACAAGGAAAACGAATTCACCTTTGACGATTTCGAGGTTGACGCTCTCGAGTGCAGGACGTTCCTGCCCTGGGTATAGCTTCGTTACATTCTCAAAACGAATCACTCGAACTCCTAAATAACTACTTGGGCTTGGCGCCGTAATGGAACTAGTTTATGTACACAGGGCGAAAATCCAGCCCACATCGCCCTTATTTCTTCGGATTCTCAGAAATTCTCACGCGTAGAGTGAAATTAATTACTATGTACTTGACCTTCTCCAGCGGATTCCAGCTTCAATAAAATCATCAATTTCGCCATTAAGGACCGCGGCAGTATTTCCTGTCTCATGCCCATTTCGAAGATCTTTTACCATTTGATATGGCGCAAGAACATAGGAGCGCATCTGATTTCCCCATGAGCCTGAGTTGTCACCCTTGAGAGCATTGATCTTTGCTTGCTCTTCTTGTCTGCGGCGTTCCAAGAGTTTTGATTGCAAAACAGCCATCGCCGTTGCCTTATTTTGAATTTGAGAACGCTCGTTCTGACACGAAACAACAATCCCTGTCGGTATATGCGTCAATCGCACAGCAGAGTCCGTTGTGTTAACGCCTTGGCCACCAGGACCAGATGAGCGATAAACATCCACACGAATCTCTTTTTCATCAATTTCGATGTGATCGCTCTGTTCTACAACTGGAACGACTTCGACACCGGCGAAGGATGTATGGCGACGGCTCTGGCTATCAAAGGGCGAGATACGCACAAGGCGGTGAGTACCCTGCTCGACCGAGAGGGTTCCATAGGCATACGGAGCATTTACGCGGAAGGTTGTGGATTTAATTCCCGCTTCTTCCGCGTATGACGTTTCTAAGACATCGACCTTGAATTCATGCCTTTCGCAATAACGAAGGTACATGCGCATGAGCATCTCGGCCCAGTCTGCTGCTTCGACTCCGCCAGCTTCAGATCGGATCGTTATGAGTGCATCGCGGTCGTCATATTCGCCATTGAGCAAAGTTGTGACTTCGAGTTCGCTAATAGCTTTAACTGTTGAATCTAATTCGGTCTCTGCATCTTTAAGTCCAGAACCATCTGGTTCGCTCATCGCAAGTTCAAAGAGAATGGGAAGATCTTCAACGTGGCGGCGAAGGGTCTTTAGCCGTGCAATCGTACTTTGCACTCGCGAAAGTTTGCTCGTTACTTTCTGAGCTTTCTCTGGATCGTCCCAAAGATTTGGAACTCCCGCCTCAGCTTCGAGTACTTCTGCTTCGGCTTCTAGCTTTGGAAGATTGAGGACCTTTTCAATAGATACAAGAGTTGCATCAATTGCTGCAATCTCAAGGTTGTATTCGCGGGCCATGGGTTAAGAATAGCGAGTAAGACCACCATCTGATCACCGCATTGCTCTGATCTAGAGAATGAGAAAACCAAACTAGAGAAATCCAAGCTAGAGAATTCGGATCCCAAAAAGATAGAAACCTTGATCTCGAGTATTTACCGTTCCGACGGTTGAATGAATTTCCATACTTTGAGCGCCAAGAAGTGGAACTGCAAGGGGCAAGGTAACGCGGGCAGAGACTCTTACTTGGATTGAAAATCCATCACAGTACAGTTCATCGATTTTAAGGTCACTTAATTCCACCCTCGTTAGAGAGCGATCACCACTGACCCAATCCTCAAGCCCTTGTTCGACATCAGATCTAGCTGCGTTGCAATCGATTGGAACACCTGGATCATCAGGACCTACGCCAAAGAGGTTTGCCGCCATTGTTGTTGCATCGAATTCACCTTGGTAATAAGCCTCTTTATTTAAGTTTCTGACTCCGCGCTGTGCAGCTGATTCTGTTGCTTGGGTGAGCGAACGTTTCGCAATGGCAACTTCAGCCACATCGGTAATGATGATGAGCAAAAGAATGGTTATGAGAAAGAAAGCTAGAACAAGAATTGAGATAGATCCTCGCTCATCCTTTATTCGAGACTTTATTTCCATGGAGATACGTATTCCTGTGCCGAAGCAACAACCATCCGATCACTCTGTTGAGATTTAATTTCAACCCTTGCTCTGACTCGCCCATTCGGGGATAAGCAAGGTGAATCCGAACAATCAAATGTTATTGAAAGGTTGTGGAGTTGAGCCACGCTCAATCCAAGTTCTCTTCCACCCACTCGGATTACCTCACCTGCAACAAAGCGACCTGCCTCATCACTAGAACTAGAGACGAAAGCTCGAACGCTCTCTCGCGCAAGGGTGCGCGCAATTGATTCCTCCGAACTCAACGAAGCAAATTGCTGAAGGAAGAGAAAGATAGGGATGAAGAGCGGGATTGCCAAGGCGCAGAATTCAACGCTCGCACTTGCTCGTTCATCGCGTAGATAGCTGAACATTTTAGGAAAAGTTCGCAGAAGTAAGCGAGGCTGCACCCTGAAATCAATGCTCTGTTCAGATCTCATTTCAACTCTCTTTCCCGAAGGTGACTTGCCAATCCATACGAACTCATCGCTGCTCGATGACTGCAATACCTTTTTCGGTGCTTTCGATGACGCTTCCGAGAATGGCTGAAAGTCCTGGAATAAGTAGTGGGATCTGCCTATCTTTCTTAGTAACTAGGATTCTCAGTTTCTGAAAACTATCTGGAGAATCGAGCGAAATGATTGTGTCATCTCGAGATAACTCGCCAGATATTGCACGAATTGACGCTTGGTTCTGAGAACTGATCGCAGATTCATTTCGTAGAAAGATCACCAAGATAAGTTGCATCGCACAAAGAAAGAGAAAGACCAGCGGAATTAAAACCAGCGCGCTTTCTGTATTTCCTCGCTCGTCCTGAAGAAAACGACTGCTCCGAGATCGACACTTCGCAATCAACACTGCTAGCGGATTCCATTCATTGAATCTAAAGAGTTCTTTAAAATTGAAGTTAGTCGTGGAGCGGCAATCGTCCAGATTGCGGTGACTAGTCCGGTTGTCATCAGAACAACAAGTACCCAACCAGGAACATCGCCTCGTTCGCTCTTGAGATGGCTATAAAACTCAGTTTCTCTAAATCTACTGAAAACACCAGCTATTTTTTGCTGAGTCTGGATGATCTTTACATTGAACTTCTCAACATATGTTGTTACTGACATCGCATTTCCCTTTCGTTTGCCGCATCGAGCGGGTTAGTTCTTGCGTACTTGCTTTACTGCGTACTCGCTTTACTGCGTACTTGCTTTACTGCGTACTTGCTTTACTACGTACTTGCTTAACTGGCAAAGAGATTGAGGTTGGTGAGAGATGGCCATAGAGCAAAGAGAATCGAGATGGGTAGAATGAGAAAGACCACTGGAATCATCATTGAGATCTCGGCCTTTGCCGCCGCTCCAAGAACGCGATTTCTCTGGCTCTCACGAGCTTCCAAGGCATGCCGAGATAAGACATCGATAATCGGAGCACCACGCAACATCGCAGTAATAAATGCATCGACAAATCTGC
>CANJXW010000043.1 GCA_947478965.1 Candidatus Nanopelagicaceae bacterium
AAGTGTTAAAGATTTACTTGAAATATCTAGATTATTTGGCAATACGAATGAGAGTGTTTGTGGGTCTCTGACTATTTCAAAACTTTGTTCATAGAGATCAGAAGCTAAGTAAGTTGAGGTCGCAGATGTTTGATAAGTTAGAACGCAAGTTCCGCCAGTGATTAATCTGACAGTAAAGCCACTAGGAACGCAAATAGTGGGTGTAATTGTTTTAGCTAGAACATAACCTTCCGCTGCACTATAAACTTGCGGGAGATTTACGATTTTTGGTAAATCTCTTGCGGTTTGATTTTCAATTTTTGGAATGAACAAACTTGATTTAGTTCTAGGACTTGTTATCAGTACAGTTTGCTTATCTTCAAAAATTGCAAAATCTTTTGTTTTGGGAGTAAAAACAGTGAAATCACAATTGCCGGCAGAAATTAGTTTCAGAATTTTTCCATCACTAGAACAGGTCAAAGGAGTAGATGATTTAATTTGTAATTCAAGTGAGGTGACTTTTGGCTCATAAAAATCTAGTGGATTAAAAGTCTCACCCGCTTTCCAAATAGGTTTATTAGACGAGTTATATTTGTTTATATTTTTATACGTAATTGACAAACTTGAATCATAAGAAGGTCCTTGAAATGTTTTATAAACATAATTTAAATCTCCACCACTTCTGATTAATAGTGAATTCTCAGCTTCCGTCAAGTCCCGAATTTTTTTGGCAAAAATTTCACCAGTACTGTAACTGTACCCTGCTATTTTGTTATTTCTCACCTCAGATGCACTTACAGTATAAACGCCAGGCGAAATTGTTCTTGGTAAAGTAAGTGCTCCCTTATAAGTAACTTTTTTCTGAGCTAAATTCTCTAGCAAATCTGTTCGAAAAATAGGCGTACCCCAAGTACTTCCCACCGAATCCTTTATAGTTATAAACGATGAAGAATTTTCTATGCCAAATGGGTGAGAAACTATAAGTTCGAAACTTAACTTAATATTTGAATCAAGTAAATCAATTTCAGTTGGGGTAAAGGTAAAGGATTCAACCACTGGATTTTCAGTTGCTATTGCTGGTGCGCTAACCAGCCCAGTAAGTAATATAGAAAATGCAAAGATTGTTGATTTGACCTTCATTTTATCTCCCTGTAATTAGTACTCCACTTTATTATGATTACTATTAAAATGCCTTAATTGGCGGAGGATGAGGGATTTGAACCCTCGGTAGGTCACCCTACACACGCTTTCCAAGCGTGCGCACTCGGCCGCTATGCGAATCCTCCAGTGTTGGTAAACCAACGTGCGAACTCTATCGGTGCATTAACTATGATTAGACCAGATCCCTCACGCGGCATTACCGCGCTGAACTCCCCCAGGGTAGGAATACAGCAAGGGTAGGCGCGCTCTGATGGGTGCGTGGGGGGTCCCTTAACAGTGGCAGAGAATGTTTAGATACGTAGACCAGAAGGGGGAGCACGATGTCGTTAGCGCTCTATCGTAAATATCGCCCTTCTGTATTTGCAGATGTCATTGGCCAAGAGCATGTCACCGTTCCGCTTTCCAACGCGCTGACATCTGGTCGCACTCACCACGCATATTTATTTAGCGGCCCACGAGGTTGCGGAAAAACTTCAAGCGCTCGCATTATGGCGCGCTCGCTTAACTGTGAAAAGGGTCCGACTCCAGAACCATGTGGTCTCTGCCAATCATGTAAAGATCTCGTTGCGAACGGCCCGGGTTCACTTGATGTTATTGAACTCGATGCTGCAACACATGGACTTGTCGATGATGCGCGCGATCTTCGCGACAAAGCATTCTTTGCACCAGTACAAAGTAAGTACAAAATTTATATTATCGATGAGGCTCACCAACTTGGACCCGGAGCAGCAAATGCTCTTTTGAAAGTTGTTGAAGAGCCACCTCCCCACGTTATTTTTATCTTTGCAACAACTGAACCCGAGAAACTCATTTCAACAATTAGATCTCGTACACATCACTATCCATTCCGTTTAGTTCCACCCGGAACACTTGCTGCACATCTTGAGAAGATCTGCGAAGCAGAAGGCGTCACTGTCGCAAAGGGCGTTATTCCACTCGTTGTTCGTGCAAGTGGTGGCTCTGTTCGTGATGCTCTCTCGGTTTTGGGCCAACTCCTCGCAGGTGCTGGCCCGGATGGTGTGAGCTACGAGATTGCAATTCAACTCCTTGGATTTACTGATGGCGCACTCTTGGATGATGCGATCGATGCACTTGCTGCGCGAGATGGCGCAACACTTTTCCAGACGGTTGATCGTGTCATCGAATCTGGCCATGATCCTCGTCGCTTTGCTAGCGATCTTCTTGAGCGCCTTCGCGATCTGATGATCGTTGATGCGCTTCAGGCAACAAATGCCAGTTCAATCTTGCGCGAACTTCCTGATGATCAATTAGAACGTATGCGCACGCAAGCACAAAATATTGGTGCGGCAAATCTTTCACGAGCAGCAGATATTGCGGCAGAAGGTTTAACCCAGATGCGCGGTGCAACAGCGCCCCGCTTGATCCTCGAGCTCATTTGTGGGCGAATCCTTCTTCCATCAGGTGATGTCTCTGAAGTTGGATTGCTATCTCGTATCGAGCGTTTAGAGCGTGTAGAAAACATTGCACCGACTCCACGTATACAAGCACCTGCGCAGAAAGAAGCACCTGCTGCAAAAGCTCCGGTCGCTGCGCAGCCTGAAGATTATGTAGCGCCAGTTGTTGCAGAGGCAGTTCGCGAACCAGCGCCAATCATTAGAGAAGTTCCAAAAGCAGAGAAAATAGATTCAATTGACGTTGGCGCCCTTCGCAGAATGTGGCCAGATGTTATTGAAAACGTAAAGAAGCGTCGCCGTCTTACATGGTCTCTTCTTAGCGCAAGCGCTCAGATCATTGCAGTTGATGAAACAAATATTACGATCGGCATCGTTAACGCTGGTGCTCGTGATTCCTTTGTTCGCTCAGAATCAAACGAGATTTTACGCCAAGCATTTATCGATGTCGTTGGTTTAGATCGTAAGATGGAAGTTGTCGTAGACCCATCTATCGATACAAATAGCACACCAGCTGCTCGCGCAGTTCGCACAGATGAGGCACCTACAGATAAGAATCTTCTCTCGGGCGCTGCGCTCTTAGCTGCCGAACTCGGCGCACAAGTTATTAGCGAAACTCAAAGCAACGCATGAGCACTGGAATGTATGAAGGTGCAATCCAAGATCTCATTGACGAGCTAGGTCGCCTTCCAGGTATTGGTCCAAAGAGCGCACAGCGAATTGCTTTTCATATTCTTCAATCGGATGGCGATGCAGCTCTCAACCTCGTAGATGCAATTCGCACAGTAAAAGAGCGAGTTAAGTTCTGCGAACAATGCGGCAACGTTTCCGAAGAGACCCAATGTCGTATCTGTCGCGATCCACGTCGCGATCCAACACAAATTTGTGTTGTTGAAGAGAGTAAAGATGTCATTGCGATTGAACGCACTCGCGAATTCCGCGGTAAGTATCACGTCCTAGGCGGCGCCATTAGCCCCATCGATGGAATCGGCCCTGAACAGTTGCGTATCCGCGAACTCATGGTTCGTCTTGCAGATTCCAATATCGTTGAAGTCATCCTTGCGACTGATCCAAACCTCGAAGGCGAGGCAACCGCAACCTATTTAGCTCGCCTGATTAAGCCACTTGGCATCAAAGTCTCTCGTCTTGCCAGCGGCTTGCCAGTTGGCGGGGACCTTGAATATGCCGATGAAGTAACCCTTGGTCGAGCATTTGAGGGACGCAGGAACGTCGAAGGCTGATTTATCTCATTATATGGATAGAGCACTGTCTCATTAAATGAGAAATCCGATAATTAGGTGGAAATAGAGGCGATCTTGCCTCACTATTAAGCCATGGGGTTGATAGTTCAAAAATATGGCGGTTCATCCGTTGCCGATGCCGAGGGTATGAAGCGCGTTGCCGCTCGCATCGTTGCTACGAAAAAAGATGGCAATCAAGTAGTCGTCGTAGTCAGCGCTATGGGCGATACGACCGATGAGCTCATTGATCTAGCTAAAGCGGTCACACCTATCCCAACAGGTCGCGAACTCGACATGCTTTTAACTGCGGGAGAGCGCATTTCGATGTCACTTCTTGCAATGGCGATTACCAATTTGGGCCATGAGGCTCGTTCATTTACTGGAAGCCAAGCTGGCGTGATTACTGATTCATCGCATGGCCGTGCGCGCATCATCGATGTAACTCCTGGTCGCATTAAGGGCGCCCTTGATGAAGGCGCAATTGCAATTGTTGCTGGTTTTCAAGGAATCTCACAAGATACAAAAGATGTAACAACTCTTGGCCGAGGCGGTTCAGATACAACTGCTGTTGCCCTCGCCGCTGCCCTTGATGCTGATGTCTGTGAAATTTATACAGATGTCGATGGAATCTTTAGCGCAGATCCACGCGTTGTTCCAACTGCGCGCAAATTGAAAACTGTTACATATGAAGAAATGCTCGAACTCGCAGCAGCAGGTGCAAAAGTTCTCCACCTGCGTTGCGTCGAATACGCACGACGCTACAACATGCCGATTCACGTACGTTCATCATTTTCACCTAACGAAGGAACATGGGTGGTTGAAAACCATCCTGAAGGAGGCAACATGGAACAAGCAATGATCTCGGGTATCGCACACGATAAATCCGAAGCAAAGATCACAATCGTCGGCGTACCAGATCGCACTGGCGTTGCTGCTCGAATCTTCCAAGCGATTGCCGATGCAGATATCAACATCGATATGATCGTGCAGAACGTATCTGCTGCGGCTACCGGCCTTACCGACATCTCCTTCACTGTTCCTAAAGCAGAAGGCGCAAATGCAACTGCAATTCTTCAGCGCATTCAAGGCGAAGTCGGTTACGCATCTATCCAATATGACGATTCCATTGGCAAACTCTCACTCATCGGCGCTGGCATGCGTTCGCATCCAGGTGTTACAGCTACATTCTTCGCTGCAATGGCTGAGGCCGGAATCAATATTGAGATGATTTCCACATCAGAAATTCGTATCTCTGTAATCTGTCGCGAAAGCGATCTAGACCGTGGCGTTCGCGCTGCGCACACAGCTTTTGGCCTCGATGCCAATGAAGTAGAAGCAGTTGTTTATGGGGGTTCTGGTCGATGACCAATAAAACTGGAAAACCATCACTTGCAGTTGTCGGCGCAACCGGCGCAGTCGGTACCGTCATGCTTGGAATCCTCACTGAACGTAAAGATGTTTGGGGCGAGATTCGCCTCATTGCATCTGCACGCAGCGCAGGCAAGAAGTTAATGTGTCGCGGTGAAGAGCTCACAGTCGTTGCGCTTTCCCCAGAAGCATTCGATGGCATCGATGTTGCGATGTTCGATGTTCCAGATGAGATTTCAGCAGAGTGGGCACCGATCGCAGCGGCTCGTGGCGCGGTCGTTGTCGATAACTCGGGCGCATTCCGTATGGATGTTGATGTTCCATTGGTTGTTCCTGAAGTAAATCCTCAAGATGTTCTTAATCGTCCTCGCGGAATTATCTCCAATCCAAATTGCACGACTCTTTCGATGATCGTTGCTATGGGAGCACTTCACCAGGAGTACGAGCTAAAAGAACTCGTTGTCTCTTCCTATCAAGCCGCATCGGGTGCGGGCCAAGCAGGCATTGATACCTTGCGCGCACAGATTAAAGCTGTTGCAGGCACAACTGCTGGAGATATAACAGGAGATTTACGGTCGATCATTACTGACAATGGCGCATTCCCTGCACCACTTGCTCTCAACGTTGTGCCATGGGCCGGATCCCTCAAAGAAGATGGGTATT
>CANJXW010000044.1 GCA_947478965.1 Candidatus Nanopelagicaceae bacterium
AAGATTCCAGAAGGCAGCAAGTGCAGTGCGTACTTCTGATCACCGATAACAACTGTGTGTCCTGCGTTATTGCCACCTTGGTAGCGAACAACGTAATCGACACGGTCTCCGAGAATATCGGTGGCCTTGCCCTTACCTTCATCGCCCCACTGAGCTCCTAGTAGCACTAACGCAGGCATGGCAACCTCTCTTGAGATTTAGTAGCGAATGGAATTATTTTTTAAGTGAAGTGCCGGTAGAGCGAAGATCTTCACATGCACGTGTAATACGTGCAGCCATGCCTGTTTCTCCAGCTTTACCCCACGCGCGTGGATCGTATAACTTCTTATTTCCGACTTCGCCATCAACCTTGAGGACGCCATCGTAATTTTTGAAGATGTGATCAACAACAGGGCGAGTAAATGCATATTGAGTATCTGTATCGATATTCATTTTAATAACGCCAAAATCAAGTGAGTCGCGGATTTCAGAGAGAAGAGAACCTGAACCACCGTGAAAAACAAGGTCCATAGGCTTACTTCCTGCTGGAAGGCCCTTCTTCGTTGCAACTGCATCCTGAAGTGTCTGCAAAATCTTTGGTTGCAAAATTACGTTTCCTGGCTTGTAAACGCCGTGGACGTTTCCGAAAGTTGCAGCGACCATGTAACGACCGCGTTCTCCCCAACCGAGTGTTTCAACGGTAAGTAGTGCATCTTCTGGAGTTGAGTACAACTTGGCATCATGCTTTGCTTCGACGCCATCTTCTTCTCCACCGACAACGCCGATTTCGATTTCAAGAATTGTGCGAGCAGCAAGTGACTTATCAAGAAGTTCATCTGCGATCTTCATATTGACTTCCATCGAAACAGCAGAGCCATCCCACATGTGAGAGTTAAAGAGTGGGTGAAGTCCACGCTTGATGCGATCGCCACCGATATCTAGAAGTGGACGCATAAAGCTATCTAGCTTCTCTTCTGGGCAGTGATCTGTGTGAAGAGCAATATTGACGTTGTAATTCTTTGCAACAACATGTGCGAACTCAGCGAGCGCTACTGCGCCATCGACTGCCTTCTTAATCGTTGAACCTGAGGCATATTCTGCGCCGCCCCATGAGAATTGAACGATTCCATCTGATTCAGCTTCGGCGAAACCACGAATAGCGGCGATCAGGGTTTGTGATGATGAAACGTTGATTGCGGGATATGCAAAGGCGCCAGCTTTAGCGCGATCCAACATTTCGGCATAAATCTCAGGGGTTGCAATGGCCATGATGACTCCAAGCGTCTCGGGTGTAATCCCTTACCGAGCGCGCCTTTGGGCCGAGGTGAGGCTTACGCCTAATCCAACCATCTCCAGGGGGTTATGAAAAATCGCCATGCAGGAGGGGGCTCCACATGGCGATTTTTGACCTCAGGCCGGCTTAGGGATGGAGGGATTTTTGAAGGAAGGCGATCAGACCAGCTAAGAGGGCGGGATTTGAGAGCAATTTAAGGAAGATGGCCAGAAATGTTGTGAACATGGGGACCTTTCGAGCTTGTGATCGCCCATGGATCTCATAGGCGCAAGGAGCGGATCATCTCTAACTTGGCGATGATCACAGCGAAAATTCCTTCCCCCTGTTGATATGTACGGGTAGATTAAATTTTTATGACTGCAGATAAAGATGTCCTCGCTGGCGATTCGATCGAAAACCTCTCACATGAGGGCCGCCATTTTGCGCCGTCGCCTGACTTTGTGGCCCAAGCCAATGCGAAGGCGGATCTCTATGAGCACGCAGATCGGGACTACTTAGAATTTTGGAACGAACAAGCTCGCGAACTCCAATGGGATGCACCTTGGACGCAGACACTTGAATGGGAAGCGCCTTATGCGAAGTGGTTCCTCGGCGGAAAATTAAATGCATCCGTTAACGCGCTCGATCGCCATGTCCTTGCAGGACGAGGCGGAAGAGTTGCATTTCATTTTGAAGGCGAACCGGGTGATACGAGAACAATCACCTACGCCGAACTTCTTGCAGATGTAAGCAAGGCTGCACATGCACTGACTGAACTTGGAATTGGTGCAGGAGATCGCGTTGCAATTTATATGCCGATGATTCCAGAGGCGGCAGTTGCGATGCTTGCATGCGCTCGTATTGGTGCAGTGCACTCGGTTGTCTTCGGAGGATTCTCAGCAGAAGCGCTGCTCTCTCGAATTCAAGATGCAGACGCCAAGTTAGTCATCACTGCTGATGGTGGATTTAGAAAAGGCGGAGCATTCGCACTCAAGCCTGCAGTTGATGAAGCTCTTAAAGGCAAGACAAATGTTTCGAACGTTCTCGTTGTGCGTCGTACCGGACAAGAGACTGCATGGGATTCAAGTCGAGATGTCTGGTGGCATGAGATTGTTGATCACCAAAATCCGCATCACGATCCAGTTAGTTTCGATAGCGAGCACCCACTCTTTATTCTCTATACCTCTGGAACAACTGCAAAGCCAAAGGGAATTTTTCACACAACAGGTGGATACTTAACGCAATCCGCATATACACACCGCGTTGTCTTTGATATCAAACCCGAAACGGATATCTATTGGTGTACCGCTGATATTGGCTGGATTACAGGCCATTCATACATAGTTTATGGCCCTTTGATTAATGGAGCTACGCAGGTCATGTACGAAGGAACGCCTGATACTCCACATAAGGGACGTATCTTTGAACTGATTGAAAAATATGGCGTGACAATTTTGTATACCGCTCCAACTCTTATCCGTACATGGATGAAATGGGGCGATGAATTTCCAAATTCATTTAACCTTGGAACCCTTCGCTTACTTGGTTCTGTTGGTGAACCAATTAACCCTGAAGCATGGATGTGGTACCGCCATGTTATTGGTGGAAATAACTGTCCGATCGTCGATACATGGTGGCAGACCGAAACTGGTTCGATCATGATCTCTCCACTTCCGGGAGTAACCGATACAAAACCAGGATCTGCGATGAAGGCGATCCCTGGAATAAGCGTCAAGGTCGTTGATGAATCAGCAACGCCAGTTCCAAATGGCCACGGTGGTTTTCTCATTATTGATAAGCCTTGGCCTTCAATGTTGCGCGGTGTGTGGGGCGAAGATGAACGATATAAAGAAACTTATTGGTCGCGTTTTCCTGGAATTTATTTCGCAGGCGATGGCGCAAAGTTAGATGAAGAAGGTGCGATCTGGTTGATGGGTCGCGTCGACGATGTGATGAATATTTCTGGCCACAGAATTTCTACAACCGAAGTTGAATCTGCGCTTGTTTCACATGAAGCAGTTGCAGAAGCAGCTGTTGTCGGTGCAGCAGATGAGATGACAGGACAAGGCATCGTCGCTTTCGTTATCTTGCGTGGTGGAATCGAACATGCAAATGGTGAAGAGTTGATCAAAGAACTTCGTAGCCATGTGACCAAGGAAATTGGCGCCATTGCACGACCTCGTCAGATCATCGTTGTTGCTGAGCTCCCAAAGACTCGAAGCGGCAAAATCATGCGTAGATTGCTTAAAGATGTCGCCGAGAATCGAACAGTTGGAGATGCAACGACTCTTGCAGATCCAAATATTATGAAGCTTATTTCAGAAGGTCTCGCTACCTCTAAAGATGAAGGCTAAGGAGTTCTTCTTTCACCCATGTATTTGCTTGGGTAATCACGCTTGGTAGAAGCTCTTCCATCTTGGCAAAGGCCTTACTTTCTTCAACAGCGAGCTTTCCGGTCTCCCACGGCGACCAGAGAAGTACCGTCGCGATGAGATAGATAATGACAATTGTTCGCACGGTTTCGAGCGCAGCGCCTGCAACAGAGTCGATAAATGCGAGCGGGCCTCTCACAATAGTTTTTCGAAGCCCTTTTGCAAGCAGCCGTCCTAAGAGACTTCCCAGCCCTCCGCCAATAACAATCGCGGCGATGAGGAATCCGATTCGCTTGATATCTAAATCCCATTGGTGTGAAAAACGAAGAGCGGCATAGAGCCCGAGCAATCCACCGAGAAGATAGCCAACGGTCTGAAAAAGCGTATGCAGAAATCCGCGCTTATACCCAACGAAAATGCCCAAGAGCAGAAGAAGAACTATGACAAGGTCAATGATCATGAGATGTGAACTCCTAAATATTTATGTGTTAAATCAATGAGTTCGGCCTCGGATGAAATGACTCCAATTTTCTTATAGAGCACTTTGCCATCTTCGCCTATAAACCATGTGACTGGGACGCCCATGCCAAAATATCCCCGCGATTTATTCTCACGATCATAGAAATTTGGCCAAGTTATTCCTTGTGCGATAACAAAAGCGCGTCCATCTTCTGGGTTTGCTTCTTCCACATCAACGCCAATGAGCGCAATCTTCCCCTGAGCTTTAGCGTAAAAAGATCGAAATTCAGGAATTTCATCTAAACATGGTGCGCACCAAGATCCCCATACATTGATAATCATGGGGCCGCGAAGAGCGCCGACGTTTACTCCTTCTGATCCATCGAGGCATTCAACATAAGCACCTTGAGTTGAAGCCACATCGCGAGAAATCTCCTTACAGCTGATGACTTCTCCTGCGCTGACAACAGGAGTTGATGTTGAGCATGAGCTAAGAAGCAAAGTCGCAATAAGAAGTAGCGGCTTTCTCATCGAAAATCCTTATCTGTCTTCACGAGTAATTTTGCTTTCTCAATATCCATCTCCCCGATTCCAAAAGATGGACAGAGGTTTGCTAAAGGGCACACAGCACATGCTGGTTTTCGTGAATGGCAGATTCGCCTTCCATGCCAGATAAGCCTTTGTGACAAGTTAGTCCATTCTTTCTGAGGAATTAACTCTCCCACTTCATGTTCAACTTTGACGGGATCTTTCGAATCCGTCCAACCAAATCTTCTTGCTAGACGTCCAAAATGTGTATCAACAGTGATTCCGGGTATATCGAATGCATGGCCAAGAACAACATTGGCAGTCTTTCGCCCAACTCCTGGAAGCGTCACGAGCTCATCGAGTGTTGCAGGAACCTTTCCATCAAATTCTTCAACGAGTTTGATCGCCATTCCTTTAATATGTCGCGACTTTGCTCGATAAAAACCTGTTTGATAAACAAGTTCTTCTATATCGGCAAGTGGAGCACCTGCATATGCTTTTGCACTCTTATATTTTTTAAAGAGTGGTGGCGTAACTTTATTGACGCGTTTATCGGTGCACTGTGCGGAAAGGATCGTGGCAACGATTAATTCGAGCGGGCTCGTAAAATCTAATTCACATCGAATATCTGGGTAGGTCTTGGTGAGAACGCGGTAGACGGCCTTAGCTTGCTTCCGATTTTCGTTATCCGCGGCCATGAGAGTAAAGTACCCATGTGACCCAAGAAGATGAAGTTGTCCGCAGAGCCCCTCTTTTTACTGCCCTCGATGATGCTGCAGCTACCTCCCTTCGCGCATCAATGGACTCAGTCAAGATCGCAAAGAGTGGCATTCTCTTCAAAGAAGGCGATGATGGCGAGCATCTCTATGTCATCGTTGAAGGAAAACTCAAACTTGGTACTTCCAGCGGTGATGGCCGTGAAAATCTTCTCTCGATCCTTGGACCCGGAGAAATGTTCGGCGAGCTTTCTCTCTTTGATCCAGGTCCCCGCACCTCAACAGCAACTGCTGTGACAGATGCCAAACTTTTATCTCTGAGCCACGCAAAGGTCATTCCTTGGTTGGCGGAAAATCCTGAAGTTTCATTACAGCTCTTGGCTCGTCTTGCCCAACGCTTACGTCGCACCAATGAAGCCGTCGGAGATCTTGTCTTCTCTGATGTTCCAGGTCGCGTTGCAAAGGCACTTATCGATCTTGG
>CANJXW010000045.1 GCA_947478965.1 Candidatus Nanopelagicaceae bacterium
AGAGAGATAACGTTAAGAAAATTGTTCGCAATGGTCGAGAAAAATATATTCCCTTTGCGCAACCGGACTCGCTCACACGAGTTCTTGGTATTGCATCCGGCAAAGGTGGCGTAGGTAAGTCATCCCTCACTACAAACCTTGCGATAGCTGCTGCGCAAAAAGGTCTACGTGTTGGAATCCTCGATGCCGATGTCTATGGACACTCGATCCCTCGATTGATGGGTCTCATGGGCCAGCGACCAACAGCTATCGACCAAATGTTTATCCCCTTGGTCTCCTACGGGGTAAAAGTTGTCTCCATGGAGATGTTTAAACCAGAGCGTTCGGATGCAGTTGCCTACCGCGGACCACTTCTACACCGAGTCCTTGAACAATTGCTCTCTGATGCACATTGGGGAGATCTCGATCTTCTCTTGATAGATCTTCCACCTGGCACAGGCGATCTTGCGATATCACTTGGTCAGTTAATTCCTACATCTGAAATTCTTGTGGTTACAACCCCTCAAATTGCAGCGGCGGAGGTAGCTGAGCGCGCAGGGCGCATCGCGCACCAAATCCACCAGCGAGTAGTCGGTGTGATCGAAAATATGTCTGCATATGCATGCCCTCATTGCAATGAAGAGATTTCACTCTTTGGAGAAGGCGGGGGAGAAGAGACATCAAAGCGACTCTCACTCCTCGTCGGAAGCGATGTACCGCTCCTTGGAAAAGTTCCCTTTAGCCCACAACTTCGTACTGGCGGTGATGAGGGAACCCCTGTGGTTGTCTCTGATCCTGAAAGTCCAAGTGCAAAGGTGATCTCATCTATTGCAGAGAAACTCATGGTGCGAACTAATTCGTTAGTTGGCGTCCGTCTCGGGCTTGCTACGTAGATCTTTAGAGCGATCCTTATGTAACTCTTTAGCCAAGTCACCAATCTCATTGCGGATGAAGTCGCGAGTTGCAACCTCACCTAATGAAATACGCAGACTTGCAATTTCGCGGGTGAGATATTCAGTATCAGCAATGCTTCGATTGTTCTGTGCACGATCTTCATTGAGCGCAATGCGATCTCTATCTGCTTGACGATTTTGTGCAAGGAGAATTAAAGGCGCTGCGTAGGACGCTTGTAAAGATAAAATCAGCGTCAAAAAGATAAAGGGATAGCTATCAAAGCGAAGTCGCTCTGGAGCAACAATGTTCCAGATAACCCATGAGAGAACAAAGACGCTCATGTAAACCAAGAAGCGGGCAGTACCAAGGAAGCGTGCAAATTTCTCTGAGATACGCCCGAAGACTTCTGGGTCGTAATTAGGACGCAGTGAACGACGAGCTTCGCGCGGTGTATCTAAGCCATTGACTCTTGCCATTACTTCACCCGCCCTTTAATTTCATCACTTGCTTCTGCACTGAGATTGCCTAGTGGACCTGTACCACGCGTTGAATCACGGTGATCGTGGCGCCAGTTTTCTGGCAGCAAGTGATCGAGAACGTCATCGACGGTAACAGCGCCAAGCAATCGGTCATTTCCATCAACGACTGGAACTGAAAGTAGGTTGTAGCTCGCTAAATACGATGAAACTTCATGCAGGGATGCATTTGGATTAAGGCCTTGTGTATCGGTATCAACGATTGAACCAAGAAGAGTTGATGGTGGTTCGCGCAATAGTCGTTGATAGTGAACCATTCCGATATAGCGGCCGGTAGGGGTTTCCAGGGGTTGGCGAGTAATAAATACCTGTGATGCAAGTGCTGGAGAAATCTCAAGGAGTCGAACGGTTGCAAGAGCATCTGCAACTGAATAATCAGCGCTCATGATGATTGGATCGGTCGTCATCATTCCGCCTGCTGAATAATCTTCATAGGTCATCAGACGTAAAACATCTTCGGCATCTTCTGGCTCCATCAACTCAAGGAGAGCTTGAGCGCGCTCTTCGCCAACTTCACGAAGTAAGTCAGCCGCATCATCTGGATCCATCTCACCTAGAACGTCAGCTGCGCGCTCTCCTTCAAGTTCAGCAAGGAGTTCAACGCGCTCTGCTTCTTCCATTTCTTGAAGTACATCTGCAAGTCGCTCGTCATTAAGGGCGCGTGCAACTTCAACGCGACGCTTAGGAGCCAAATCTTGAATTACCGCTGCAAGGTCTGCGGCGCGAAGATTACTTAGGGTAGAGAGAAGATTAGTTACACCTTGATTATGTTCTGGGAGTGCAAAACCAGTGAGCTCTTCCCAAGCGACTGTCGATGTTGCACCTTTGCGGCGAAAACCTCGACCCTTGCGCATAATGTGAACTCGGGTAATAAGCCAATCACCTGTGCGATTTTGTTCCATACCCATATCTTCAACAACGACTTCTTCACCCGAATTAACAAGAGAGATGGAGCGATCGAGAAGTTCACCAAGAACGAGAATTTCACCTGGGCGCGAATCAAAGCGACGCATATTGACAAGACCTGTGATGACAACGGCGCCAGATTCGATGGATGTCACTCGCGTGATCGGAACAAAGACTCGACGACGAAGTGGAACTTCAACGACAATACCGAGAATTCTGGGGGATTGATTATTAGAACGAAGGGTCGCGACAGCATCGCGCACCTTTCCGACTGGATCTCCATTTGGATCAAAGACTGCAGTTCCGGCTAGGCGGGCGAGAAATACTCGCTGTAAGACATTTCCGCTCATGGGGTAAGGGTATCGGCTAGGTTTGTCTCATGTCGCAACCTTTATCTCAAGATAGCCATACAGATATTCCAGAACGAAGCGACCTCATACGCCTAGGAATCGGAATTATTGGTATCGGGACATCAGGGCCCCTCATTGCAATGAGTGCGATGCCCGTTCTCACGCTGATTTTTTGGCGAAATCTCGGTGGATCCTTGATGACCTTGCCCTTTGCACTTCGAAGCAAGATCGATCGCACGGGAGCAAAGTGGGCGATCCTTTCTGGGGTAGTACTCGCGCTTCATTTTTATGGTTTTTTTCTCGCAATGCGTATGACAACAGTTGCAGCAGGTACCGCCCTCGTTGCGCTCCAACCGATATTTGCAGCTCTCTTCGTCAAGATGACGGGCGGGCATATCCCATCGCGCGCTTGGCTTGGCATGTGTGTGAGCTTTGTGGGAGTTCTCCTTATCTCTGGCGTTGATCTTCAAATATCGACGAGAGCTTTCCTTGGTGATCTGGCGGCAATTGTTTCAGCAGCCCTCGCAGCTGTGTACATGATGACGGGATCTCGTGCATCTCGCACCCTTGAGACGACGAGCTATACAACTATCTGTTATTTCGTTTGTGCGATTACCGCTCTTCCGATGGCCCTTATCTCGGGTGTTCAAATTTTTCATTTTCAACGACGTGAGTGGTTGATCCTTCTTGGACTTATTCTCGGTGCACAAATTCTTGGCCATACAATGTTTAACTCGGTTCTTAAGCGCGTCTCGCCAGCGGTTGTTTCGCTCATCGTCTTTTTTGAAGTTCCCGTAAGTTCTGTACTTGCTGTGTGGTGGATGGGTCAGAAGCCACCCGTTGGCATCATTCCAGGCATCGCACTTATCCTCTTTGGATGTGCGCTCGTTGTACTCCGTACGCGACCAGCGAAAGCGATGGTAAAGACAATTGATTGATATTCACACTCACACAACCTGCAGTGACGGTACTGATACGCCATTTGCCTTAGTGCAGAAAGCCCTCTCAGCAGGAATCACAGTCTTAGGAGTAAGCGACCATGACTCAATTGCTGGATGGGATGAAGCAAGAAAAGCCCTTCGCGCTCCACTTTCATTAGCGCTCGGCGCAGAGATTTCAACTCTGACAACTGACGGCATAAGCGTGCACATCTTAGGACTTCTCTTTGATGGAACTAAAACATCAATGCGAAAGATGTTAGATGAAACTCGTGATCAACGTATCCCGCGCATGAAGAAGATGATCGCACTGCTCAACGCTGATGGAATTGAAGTTACGATGGAAGATGTGATGCGAGCTGCACCTGTTGGGGCAACCGTTGGTCGCCCACACCTTGCAGATGCTCTTGTTGCGCGAGGGTTGATCGCAGCTCGAGATGAAGCCTTTCGCGATCTATTACATAACGGCTCGAAATATTATGTTGAACATTTAGCGCCAACACCTGAAGATGCTATCCGCGAGATTCGCGCCTCTGGCGGAGTTGCAGTCATCGCCCATCCCTTTGCCTCGCGTCGTGGTCAGATCATTACGACAGATACTTTTGCCGGATTAGTCGAAGCTGGGCTCAATGGGATTGAGGTAGACCATCGCGATCAGAGCGCTGACGAACGAGCAGCCTTGCGCGTGATTGCAAAAGAGCTCGGTATGGTCATTACGGGCGCCAGCGATTATCACGGTACGGGAAAGTTGAACTCATTAGGAGAAAATCTCACCCATGCAGGAGAATGGGAGCGCTTAGAAGCCCAAGCTGATCAGAGAAGAGTAGTCACCGTATGAACGTCACTGAAGTAAGCGCAGTCACCTTCGCTGTTCAGGCATTTGTGACGCTACTTGTCATTCTCGATCCACCAGGTGCGACCCCAATTTTTCTTGCCCTCGTAGCTGATCGAACAAAGAAAGAGCGCATTGCGCTCGCTTGGCAGGCAGCCCTTGTTTCACTTACTGTCATCACTTTCTTCTCGCTCTTTGGTCGCTTCATTCTTGAATATATGAACGTCTCTATAGAGGCGCTACAAGCTGCCGGTGGACTGCTCTTGCTCTATGTTTCCCTCGAACTTTTAACAGGTCGCCCCACAGGCGGAGATAGCGAAGCAAATAAGAACATCGCCCTTGTTCCCCTCGGTACACCACTTTTGGCAGGTCCAGGAGCAATTGTTGCAACGATGATCTTCGTTCAACAGATTGAATCTCCTGCGATGAGCTTTGGTTTAATTGCAGCGGTAGTCGCAGTGCATGTTGTTATCGCACTCTCACTTATGGCATCAACTACGATTCTTAAAGTTATTAAAGATTCAGGCGTAACTCTCCTTGCACGAATTGCAGGGTTGCTCCTTGCTGCAATTGCAGTTCAAATGCTCGTTGACGCTATTAAGGTCTTTACCTCCCAGTGATGAGCGAAGTTTTATTAGAAGATATCGACCCTCGCGGACTTTTCTCACCAGAGACAATATCGTGGAAGATCCATTCAGATCCTTCTATGGCCGTGGGCGGAATTCGCGCACTTCTTGAGCAGGCACTTCACCCCGTTGCTATGGATGGTGTTGCTAAGAATTCGAATTTTCGTGAAGATGCTTGGGGGAGACTTCAGCGAACTGGTGATTACGTAACAACTCTCACCTTTGGAACAAGCCAGGAAGCGCAGACCCTTGCTGCCCGAGTTCGCAAAGTTCATACGACTCTTGGACTTGATGATCCGCACTATCTGCTCTGGGTGCATATGGCGATGGTTGATTCCTTCTTAGATGTTGCTATCCGTTCTGGAATGAAACTCTCAGGGCAAGAGCAAGATCAATACATTTCTGAGATGGTTCTCTTTGCTCGCCTTGTCGGCATTAACAAAGAAGAAGTTCCATCTAATCGAGCAGAATTAAGCCATTATTTTCTAGCAATTGCGCCAGAGCTCTCTGCTTCCGTAGATGCAAAACGAGCGGGAATTTTTCTCACGATCCCACCCATGCCCACCCTTGTTCGCTTTGCGACACCTGCCGCACCTGCGTGGGCATCACTTACCCTTCTCGCAGGTAGCGCTCTTCCTTCCTGGGCTCAG
>CANJXW010000046.1 GCA_947478965.1 Candidatus Nanopelagicaceae bacterium
ACAACTCCCTGTTGCGCTGACGTATGTCGAAGGCCCGCAGACTCTCATCTCATTTCATGCAGGGGCGAATGATGCTTTGCGTCCTGGATTTAATCCTGCCGTTGCACGAGATATTTATATGAACGCTGTACGCAAAGCTGCAGCATCAGGTGCAACGGTGATGCTCTTTACTGTTTTAGAAGATACAGGCAACAAAGGCAGAGCAGCTGAGCTATGGAAAGCGCGCTTTGGCGAATTCAATAAGAGCGTTCGCGAAGTCGGCGCTGAAGTCGGCGCCATAGTTCATGATGCAAATAGCGAGGAATTCTTTAAAGATAATCGCTTCTTGGCATTTGATCGTCTGCATCTCAATAGTGATGGCCACACTCGTGTAGCCGATGCAGTTCTTGAAAAGTTGGGATATGAATTTAATCCGCAGTGGAGAACCCCACTGCCAGATGCTCTTCCTACCCCGTGGCTTACAGAGCGAGCTATTTCAGCGGCATGGTTTGCCACCTTTGTGCTGCCATGGGTCTGGCGCAGAGTTCGTGGAAAATCATCAGGCGATGGTCGAAGCGCTAAATATCCTCTTCCAACGGCCTGGCCCCTCGCCTAATTTCCACGATTTTCAGATTGCGCCGATAACTGCCATAATTACGCCCGTTCGAAAAGCAATACGCCTCCCTAGCTCAGTGGTAGAGCAACGCACTTGTAATGCGTAGGTCGTCAGTTCAATCCTGACGGGGGGCTCTGGTTTAAGAGGAAGGGAAACCGTGCAAAAGAACAATTTCCCTCATGAAGAGTTTAAAGATCTCATCTCTGCAAATACCGAATATGTAAAGACTTTTAAATATTCAGAGCTCACCGGTAGCGCAAAGCAAGGCCTTGCAATCGTGACATGTATGGACTCTCGCATCAATCCTTTATCGGTCGTTGGAATGCGCTCTGGAGATGCAAAGATTCTCCGCAACGCTGGCGCCCGCGTCACAGAAGACGTTTTGCGTACATTAGTTCTTGCAACATATCTTCTCGGTGTTAATCGAATTCTTGTCATGCCACATACCGATTGCAGAATGGCTCAAGGTGAAGAATCTGCAATTCATGCGCTGATCGATGAGCAATACGGAATCGATACACGTAGCCTCGAGTTTAAAACTACGGGTAACCAAGAGGCAGCACTTGCAACTGATGTAACGCGAGTTCGTTCTTATCCGCTGTTGCGCGATGGCGTAACTGTTGGTGGAGCAATTTACGATGTAAAGACTGGGACTATTCGCCCGGTTGATTGCTAACTCTACGAATCGGCATCTTCGTAACTGGGTAACTTAGATCCCCAAGGAAATGTGAAATCATCGCGTTAAAGAGACCGGGCTTTTCCTTTGGAACAATGTGAGACGTCCCAGGAATTATTGCTAGCTGGCCAAGTGGAAGCGCTTCATAGAGAGTAATTGTGTGGTGGTGTGAAATAACATCGTCATCTCCTGCAAGAACTAAGACAGGAACTTCAATCTTTGCAAGATCTGCTGGCGTCAGTGTTGGTTCGACCTTCCAGATATCGAGCATCTTCTTAATTTTCTCGTTCAGTGTGTGCGGTGCATCAGGTGAAGTTCGGTTGTATTCGTCTTGATCTTCTTCACTCGCTGGAACAAAAGGCATATCGATGGAAGTGCCTGTGTGATCGTAATTCGCACCGATTGCGACGATTGATTTAACAAGGTCAGGACGTTGGATCGCCACCATCAAGGCGATGATTCCGCCATCGCTCCACCCAATTAAATGTGCAGGCTCTTTAACTACATCTTCAAGATAGGCAATTGCTTCCTTGGTTTGAAAATCAAAGTGATAACTGCCGGCGCGATCGCTTGTATATCCATGTCCTGCACGGTCATAGGCAAAGAGGTGGAAATCAGGCTCAAGTTCGGGGACGAGGACATAATCCCAATGAGAAGTCTGGCTGAGGCCGCCATGCAACAGGACTACTGCTTCGCCGTTATCGGCCCATTCATAGTTAAAGATTTGGTGGCCACGAAGGTCACGATAAGCGCCTTCACTCGTGAAATCTGAGTCCATTACTGGGAATCCGCTACTGGCTATCCATGATGTGGCGATTGCCGCGATCGAAAGTCAGGTAGTTCCATGTCCAATCTGCGATGGTGCCAATCTTGTTACGCCCACCGAGAAGATAGAAAAGGTGCAGCCAGAGCCATGCATACCAAGCAGGGATGCCTGCCATGCGGAAATTTTTGACTTCAACAACGGCCTTGTGTCGACCAATTGTTGCCATCGAACCTTTGTCACGATATTTGAAATCTTTTGGTTCAAGTCCTTTAACAACGCGCATAATTTGTGCAGCAACCCATTTACCTTGTTGAAGTGCAACGGGTGCAACCATCGGTAGGAAACGACCATCGGCGCCTTTAGCTCCGGAGATATCTCCGATCGCCCAAACATATGGATAATGTGAAACGCGAAGTGATTGTTCGACATCGATACGAGTTCCGGCGAGTGGCAAGTTAAGAAGACCGCCTGTTGGTTCTCCCTTAACGCCTGCAGCCCAAATAGTTACTTCAGATGGGATTGCTTCCCCACCTTTAATAAGAATCTGACGTGGTTTAACTTCTTGTACAGCGGTGTTGAGCAGAACTTTTACCCCGAGGCTTTCAAGATCTCTCTTTGCGCGAGCAGATAGCTTTTCGCTAAACATCGGCAAGATACGAGGCCCTGCTTCAATGAGATAGATATCAATATGCTCTGCAGCATTTGCTTCATCGTTCTTGAGTGGTCCGCGCTTGAGTTCGGCAAGTGCGCCAGCCATTTCAACGCCAGTTGGTCCACCACCGACAACGCTGAGAGAAAGACGTGTTTGATCTTCAAAGCGACATAGATCTTCAAAACGGCGCATGACTTCAGCGCGAATTGCGATCGCTTCATGAACGCTCTTCATTCCGAGCGCATTCTCTTCAACGCCCAAAACGCCAAAGTCAGCGGTTGCAGATCCAAGGGCAACAATCAGATGGTCGAATTCGAGAACCTCAGAGCTATCGAGTTTGACTGATTTATTTTTATGATCGACAGAGATCGGCGACCCCATGCGAAATTTCACACCGCTCTTGCGAAGTGCGCCACGGACGGGATGAGCGACGTGATCTGCGGCAAGGCCTGCAGTTGCTACTTGATACAGAAGCGGAAGAAATGTTTGAAAGTTATGGCGATCGACCACTGTGACATCTGCGCTACCTGCAAGAGCCTTCGCCGCTGTTAATCCGCCAAAACCTGCGCCTAAAATGACAACTTTTGGACGAGTGGCGCGATCTGATGTGGAAGTCGACATGGATGGAGTCTAGGCTCATCGGTATGAACATGGAGACTTCAAATCGCCTTTATCTAGTCACTGGAGCATCGGGATATGTCGGAGGCCGATTGGTTCGAGATTTAGTCGCAGATGGATGTTCGGTTCGAGTTCTCGTGCGCGATGCTGGGAAAATTCAAGGACAACCATGGGTCACTCAGGTTGAAATTGTCGAAGGCAATGCAAATAATTTGGAAGATATGCGCCGCGCACTCCATGGTGTTCATACCGCCTATTACCTTCTCCATTCGATTAATGCAGGCACTAATTTCGATGAGATCGAATCTCAGATGGCTAAGAATTTCTCTCTTGCTGCCGAAGTAGAGCAGGTTTCGCAGATTGTTTATCTTGGCGGAATTGCAAATGATGAAAACCGAAGCAAGCACCTTGCATCTCGAATGAATACAGGAACTCAGCTTGCATCGGGTTCGACCCCAGTTCTTGAACTGCGCGCAGGAATCATTATTGGATCAGGTTCTGCGTCATTTGAAATGTTGCGCCACCTCACACATCGCCTGCCGATTATGACGACTCCTAAATGGGTTTCAAATCTCACCCAGCCGATTTCTATCCGAGATGTCTTGTATTACCTGCGCCAAATCGCACAGCTCAAAGAGCCAGTTAATAAGATCTGCGATATTGGCGGAACTGAAGTTCTCTCCTATGCCGACATGATGCAGAAATTTGCCAAGTTATCTGGTCTGCGCAAACGTTTGATTATTCAAGTACCAGTCTTAACTCCAAAACTTTCGAGTCTCTGGATTGGTCTTGTGACCCCAGTGCCAACATCTCTTGCACGGCCACTTGTTGAATCACTCATCAGCGAAGTTGTTGCCGATAAAGCAAAGAGCATTGATGCAATTATCCCGCCACCTCCCGAAGGATTTATCAGCGTCGAACGAGCGATAACTATGGCGCTCTCAAAGATTGCAGATAGCCAGGTTGAAACACGTTGGTCTGATGCGGCATACCCAACAGCTCCGTGGCAGAAAGCTCAAGGAGATCCATCATGGGCGGGCGAGATGATTCTGCGCGATGTTCGCCATCGCGAGACAGATGCACCGATGAGCGCTGTATGGGATGCGATCGAATGTATTGGTGGCGAAAATGGTTGGTACGGAGCAGATTTCCTTTGGTATGCACGCGGATTATTAGATCGCGCAGTTGGTGGCGTTGGGCTTCGTCGTGGTCGCCGTGATCCAAAGACTCTTCGCGTGGGAGATAGTTTAGATTTTTGGAGAGTAGAAGCGCTCGAGCGCGGTGTTCGCCTTAAACTGTATGCAGAGATGATCTTGCCAGGTAAGGCGTGGCTTGAATTTCGCATCGAAGAGAAAGATGGAATGACACATATAACTCAAGAGGCAAGCTTTAGTCCTCGCGGGTTAGGTGGTCAGCTGTACTGGTATTTCGTATTGCCGTTCCACGTTTTTATCTTCCCAACAATGCTGCGCAACTTAATTAGAAGGGCAAAGCGTTCCGTCTATGGCAATGCATAAATTCACCCCAGAAGTACAAGCACTTGCAGATGAAATCCTTGCCTATAGTTTGGAGCGCCTCAAAAGCGATCCACCTCTAGATGGTCCGCGTACCGCCGAAGATTTATTTAATGAAGTCGGAAATACGATTACTGCGCGCGGTCTTGGTGGCCATGATGCACTTGAAGTATTTACGGGGGTTCTTGCAAAGGCATGTATTTCAACAGATCACCCTCGCAACTTAGCTTTTATTCCATCTGCGCCAACTGAGTATTCAAACCTTTTCGATCTCGTTGTTGGTGCAAGCGCTCTATATGGCGGTTCATGGCAAGAAGGAGCAGGCGCTGTCTTTGCTGAAAACCAAGCGCTGCGCTGGTTATCTGATCTTGCAGGATTGCCGCAAAGCGCCGGTGGTGTTTTTGTTCAGGGTGGAACAATTGGAAATCTTTCGGCTCTCGTCGTTGCACGAGCCGAGGGCCGTAAAGCGCACCCAGAGGTAACTCGTTGGGCCGTTGCATGTAGCAGCGAAGCGCACTCATCAATTGCAACTGCAGCGAATGTGATGGATATAGATATTCTTAAAATTGATCCGCGCAGCGATGGCAAACTGTATGGTGAAGACGTTGCACGAGTGGTCGATCAATTCCATGCGACCTCACAAGCGCGCGTCTTTGCAGTTATTGCAACATCAGGTACAACTAACCTTGGAATCATCGATGATTTAGCATCAATTGCTAAAGCTACCCACGATCGTGGCATCTGGTTCCACGTTGATGGGGCGTATGGCCTTGCCGCTCTCTGTGCACCGAGTGTTCGAGAAAAATTTAACGGTGTCGAAGAAGCAGATTCCTTTATCGTCGATCCACATAAGTGGCTCTTTGCGCCTTTC
>CANJXW010000047.1 GCA_947478965.1 Candidatus Nanopelagicaceae bacterium
TACTTGCGCATATTTACTTCATCATTCATTCCGTGCATAACTGAACCTGCACCAAGGAACATTCCAGCTTTAAAGAAACCATGTGTAAGCAAGTGCAAGATTGCAAAGGCATATCCAGCTGGCCCAAGGCCTGCACCCAAAATCATGTAACCAATCTGCGACATTGTTGAAGCAGCAAGGGCTTTTTTGATGTCATCTTTAGCAGTACCAACGATGGCACCGAACATCAAAGTGATCGCACCAACAATCGCTACAAGAAGCTGTGCATTTGGAGCGGCATCAAAGACAAAGTTAGAGCGCACAATCAGGTAGACGCCTGCTGTAACCATCGTCGCTGCGTGGATAAGTGCAGATACAGGAGTAGGTCCAGCCATTGCATCGCCGAGCCATGCCTGCAATGGGAATTGAGCAGATTTACCAACGGCTGCGACGAGCAACATAATGCCGATCGCGGTCATGGTGCCCTCAGATGCAGAGTGCGATGCTTCTTCAACTCCAGCGAAGGAGACAGTGCCAAGAGTGGCAAAGGAGATCATGATTGCAAAGGAGAGACCCATATCGCCGATACGGTTCATAACAAAAGCTTTTTTCGAAGCAGTTGCATAGGCAGGCTTTTGATTCCAGAAACCGATCAAGAGGTAGGAAGCTAGTCCCACGCCTTCCCAGCCAACATAAAGGTTGAGGTATGAGTTACCAAGAACCAAGAGCAACATCGCTGCAATAAAGAGGTTGAGGTAAGCAAAGAATCGTCGACGATCAAGATCGTGTGACATATAGGAAATTGAATAGATATGAATCAAAGTTCCAACGCCAGTAATCAAAAGTACGAAGCAGATGGAGAGTTGATCTAACGCAAGCGCTGCATCGACATCGAAGCTACCAACGCTAATCCATGAGAAAAGTTTTTGTGTGACGGGGCGGTTCTCGGTTGATCGACCAAGCATCTGTGAAAATTGATACAAGCCAACACCGAATGAACCAGCAGACATCAAAGTTCCAAGTATGTGTCCCCACTTGTCAGCACGGCGGCCCGCAAGCAGCAGGATCAAAGAACCAAAGAGTGGCAGTGCGATTAAGTAAACAATTCCGTTGTTAGTAGCCATTGTTATCGCTTCAACAAACTAGCATCATCGATAGATGCTGATCGGCGTGAACGATAAATCGTCACGATAATGGCTAGGCCAACTACTACTTCGCAAGCTGCGACGACCATCGTAAAGAATGCAACAACCTGGCCGTTGAGATCTCCGTTGATACGAGAGAAGGTGACCAAAGTGAGGTTTGAGGCGTTGAGCATGAGCTCGATACACATGAAGACAACGATCGCATTGCGGCGAACAACAACGCCAATAGCGCCAATCGTGAAGAGCAAAGCCGCGAAGTAAAGATAGTTATTTGGACTCATTACTTCTCCTCGATAATCGTTGTATCGACGACATCTAATTGGAAGCTACTTGAATCGATAACATCTCCGCGAGCCTTAAGAGTTGCAGAGATCGAAGAAGGCGCTGGAGTTCCATCTGGCAAGAGAGCCGGAACATCGACTGCATTGTGGCGAGCGAAAACTCCAGGGCCTGGAAGCCCTGCTGCTCCAGCAAGTGAATCTGTGCGGAAGCGGTTAATAGATTGTTCGCGCTGCGTAGGGCGCATATTTGTACGCTGGTGGTGGGCAAGAACCATTGCGCCAAGAGCTGCAGTAATCAAGAGCGCTGAGACAACTTCAAATGGCCAGACATAATCAGAGAAGAGAAGTCGGGCAAGTCCTTGAACATTGCCATCGGCATTTGCCGCATCTAGTCCAACTGGTGGGCGGCCAAGAGTTGCGCGACCAAGGAGTGAAATCCTCCACCCGCCAAAGCCAACTGCTGCAGTTATAGCGATAGGGCGAAGGCCGCGAATTGTTTCGGTCAGTGAATCTGATGAATCAACACCGACGAGCATCAAGATAAAGAGGAAGAGCATCATGACCGCGCCTGTATAAACAACGATCTGGACGATTCCCAGGAAGAGCGCGCCTTGGGCGATATAGAAAAATGCGAGAGTAATCATTACCCACGCAAGCAAAATCGCTGAGTGAACAGCTTTCTTAACCAAGAGCATTCCAAGTGAGGCAAGAACAGCAAGTGGCGCAAGTAGCCAGAAGAGAACTGCCTCAGGAGTTTGAATAAGTGATTGAGTCATTTACTTCTGCTCCTGTGAAGGATGTGAAGATTTAACATCACCGTTGTAATAATTTGTATCTGTCATATCTGGGTACATTGGATGTGGTGGTGCCAACATTCCTGCACGCAGTGGGCCAAGAAGATCATCTTTTTCAAAGATCAACTTTCCACGGGTTGAATCTGCAAGTTCATATTCATTTGTCATCGTCAACGCGCGAGTAGGGCACGCCTCAATGCAGAGTCCGCAAAATACGCAACGTAGATAGTTGATTTGATAGACCTTGCCATAGCGCTCACCTGGAGACATCTGATTATCAGGAGTGTTATCTGCGCCTTCAACATAGATCGCATCTGCAGGACATGCCCATGCGCAGAGTTCGCAACCGATGCACTTTTCAAGTCCATCTTCGTGGCGGTTAAGTTGATGGCGGCCATGAAAGCGTTCGGCGGTTGGTTCTTTAACTTCTGGGTATTGGACTGTGTTGACCTTTTTAAACATCGTTGCAAAGGTCACCCAGAATCCCTGTAGTTGAGTGAAGAAACCTTTAGGCCCTGTGTGTCCGATCTTCTCGACAGGAACGTTTGTAATATCCATATCTTTAGAAAGATGTGGTTCTACTGCGTTGAAATCGTTGTTATCAGCCACGATCGCCTCCTCGTTCTGAAACATTGATTGTGGTGGAATTAATAGGAAGAGATGGCACTGGGAAAGAAGGCGCACTGGCCTCTGGATAGGTCTGGTTCATTCGTTTCTGTTTCGAACGATCAAAGCCAGTTGAGATGGCCATAACGATCAGTACGACTACTCCCGCAAATGCGAAGGTGGCTGGGCGCGATGCGCCATTTTGAGAAATTACGCGAAGGGTTGCAACGACCAAGATCCAGATGAGTGAGGCTGGAATAAGAACTTTCCAGCCAAATTGCATGAACTGGTCGTAACGAAGGCGAGGAAGAGTTCCACGTAACCAGACGAAGATAAAGAAGAAGAGGATGACCTTAAGGAAGAACCAGATCAAGGTGAACCAACCACCGAGCCATAGCTCTGTAAATCCAAGTCCTGGAATTGCGTGATACCCACCAAGGAACAACGTTGTGGCAAGTGCAGAAACTGCAATGATGTTGATGTATTCAGCAAGGAAGAAGAGTGCAAATTTAAGTGATGAGTACTCAGTGTGGAATCCACCAACGAGTTCGCCTTCTGCTTCTGCCAAGTCAAAGGGTGCGCGGTTTGTTTCGCCAACCATTGAGATTGCATAGATAACAAATGATGGGAAGAGAACAAGCCCGTACCACCATGTATCTTGCTGCGCTGCAACGATCTCAGAGGTAGACATTGAGCCTGAATAAATAAAGACTGCAACGAGTGAGAGACCCATAGCGATTTCATAGGAAATTACTTGAGCACTGGAACGAAGACCACCAAGGAGCGGATAGGTCGAACCAGATGACCAACCTGCAAGGACGATTCCATAGACACCGACTGATGCAACAGCCAGCACATAAAGAACGCCGACAGGTAGATCGGTGAGCTGCATTACGGTGGCCTGGCCAAATAGATTTACGGGGCCGGTAAGCGGGATTACCGCAAAGGCCATAAACGCTGTTGTGGCGCTAATAATCGGTGCAATAACAAAGACGATTTTATCTGCAGCTGCAGGAATAAGGTCTTCCTTGAGCGCAAGTTTCACGCCATCTGCAAGTGCTTGAACAAGTCCAAATTTACCTACGCGGTTTGGCCCAAGGCGCATCTGCATGCGAGCAACGATGCGACGCTCGCCCCATACCGACATGAGAGTCAGAAGTACGCAGACTACGAAGACAAAAAGTCCCTTAACTGCAATGAGCCAACCTGGATCGTTGGCGAGAATCTCTGCTGTTGTCATGCCTTCACCACCGTAACTACATCGCCGTGTGCTGCATTAAGTGAGATCAGTGTTTGAGTACCAAATGAATTACGTGGAACCCAGACCGCATCATCATGAATTTCTTCAACGAGTGTCGGGAGGGTGATTGCTCCAAATTTATTTGAAACACGCAAAGCGTCTCCATCTTTAACGCCAAGTGACTCTGCACGCTTTGGCGAAATAACTGCCACTGATTTGCGTGCAGTTCCAGCCAAGTTGTCTTCACCTTGTTGCAAGGTTCCAAGATCGAGCAATCTGCGCCATGAATTTAGAAGAGCTTCGTTGCCGCTGACTTTTGCAGCACCGCTTGATGAAACAGGTGTGAACTCTGCCCGAGCACCATCCCATGGACCGAGCGATGAAATTTCTCGCGCTGCTTGAGTAACTGTTCCAAGCATGATGGATTCGCCGAGTTCATCTGCGATCATCGAAAGAATACGAAGATCAGATCGATTAAGTGAATCAGCAACCGCTGCATCGAATGCGCGAGGGCGGCCCTCCCAGTTCAGGAAGCTTCCGCTCTTCTCGGTTACTGCTGCAATGGGAAGAACTACATCTGCAAGAGCGGTGATGGCACTTGGAGCAAGTTCGAGTGAGACAACGAAAGATTTCTTAAGGGCTTCAAGAGCCGCTGCGCTATCTGGAAGATCGAGTGGATCTACGCCTCCAACAACAACTGCATCGAGGCTTCCATCTGCAAGAGCTGAAATAATTTCAGCGGTTGTCCGCCCTGCTTCAGCGGGAAGTGACTGAACTCCCCACACCGCAGCAATATCTACGCGGGCCGCTGGATCTGCAACAGGTCGACCTCCTGGAAGAAGTGTCGAGATAGCGCCAGATTCAAGTGCTCCGCGTTCGCCTGCGCGACGTGGAATCCAAGCAATCTTTGCGCCACTCTTTGCTGCAAGTGCAACAACAGCAGAGAGAGATCCTGCGCTTTCGCTTGCGCGTTCTCCGACAAGGATCACTGATTTCGCAGTCAGTGGAAGGGCAGCAATTGCAGCTGCTTCAGCACCCGGTGCAACCATAATGAAATCTGCTTTAAGTTTTTCAACTCCAATAGAGAGCTTTGTAGCAACGGCGCTGACTTTGAGTGCGCGCTTGCGAACTTGCTTGTTGAGACGGAGGAAGACGATTGGTGATTCTTCTTCAGGTTCAAATCCGACAAGTGCCACATGGTCTGCCTTATCGATGTCGCGATATGTAGTCGATGATCCAACAACAACTGATGAGATGAAATCTCTCTCTTCATCAGAAGTCACACGAGCTCGGAAATCAATATCGTTTGTACCAAGTGCGATACGAGCAAACTTGCTGTAACCATATGCATCTTCAGTGGTAACGCGACCACCAACAAGTACGCCAGCTTTCTTGCCTTTGAGACCTGCTGCAGCTGCAGCAAGTGCTTCCGGCCAAGATGTTTGGACAAGATTTCCAGATTGATCGCGAACCAATGGAACGGTGAGGCGATCTAGCGCTGTGACGTACTTAAACGCCCAGCGACCTTTATCGCAGTTCCATTCTTCGTTTACAGATGCATCATCTCCAGCAAGGCGACGAAGAGTTTTTCCGCGACGAACA
>CANJXW010000048.1 GCA_947478965.1 Candidatus Nanopelagicaceae bacterium
AAAAACTAAAAAGGTGGGTAATTATGAGATCCCTGCACTTGCCCTTAAGAAGCCTGGCACCTACCTGCTTACCGTAAAAATTGGAAAATCAATTAAGACGGTTAAGGTGAAGGTTACAAAGTAGCGCCTCAACGAATTAGTGGGCCAATCTTGGGGTTCTTAAAGATAAGGTTGGCATCGTGCCAAAGCCAACGATCATCCTTGCAACGAGCAATGGCGTTGGCATGGGCCACCTTGCTCGGGCAAGTGCGATTGCTCTCGAGCTTAAAGCGGTGGCAAATCCGATCATCGTTTCGATGGCCGGGGGACTGGCTGAAGTTCCTGATTTTTTAGGGATTCGATGCGAATATATTCCGGGCCGTGATCGCGCTTGGATGAGCCCAAATCTTTGGGATATCTATCTGCGGGATCGCTTACAGGCGCTTATTGATGAGACAGGCGCAAGTGTTATTACATTCGACGGAGTTGTTCCCTACCCAGGCGTCCTCGCGCTCAAGTCTTCACCTCGCGCGATTCCGCTTGTGTGGATGCGACGAGGCTTGTGGCAGAAAAACTTGCAGCGCTTTGCGATAAAACTTCGTGCAAGTTTTATAGATGCAATTATTGAACCAGGTGATTATGCGCGAGCATATGATCACGGTCCAACGGCAAATCGCGGAGATGCTTTCATTACTGCGCCCGTATCTCTATATAAAGAGTCGACAGCGCTCGACCGTGAGGATGCTCGCAAGGCTCTTGGATTGGATATGGATCGCCCCGCTGTTCTTATTCAACTGGGAACAGGATCATCGGATATGAATGCAAAGATGACGGCAGCGTTATCTGGACTTATCGGATGGAAAGATCTTCACGTTGTTTTAACGAAAGAGCCAGTCGATAAAGATGGACGCTCACTTGTTCCAGATGGTCTTGATATTAAAGTTGTTCGATACTTTCCACTTGCTCAGGTGATGGCAGCTTTCGATGCTGCAATTTGTGCAACCGGATATAACGCAGTGCATGAGGCTCTTCCGGCACGAGTACCTTCAGTTTTTATCTCTAATATCCGTGGCACCGATGATCAAGAAGCCCGTGCTCGTTGGTGTAATGACTTTGGATATGCGATACGTGCTGATCAATCGAGCCTGAGCGATATCACTTCACAAGTGGCAAAACTTCAAGACCCCGTACTTCGTAAAGCGCTATCTGATAAATGTGGGGAACTTCCGCAAGCTAAGGGCGCATTTGAGATTGCTCAGATTCTCCTCACGATGGCGCTTGAAACAGGCAGAACGCCAAAGCGAGGCAGAGCGCTCGGAGTCAAAATTCTTCAAAAAGCTGCTGTGATTTACCGATTGGCTCGTCCCTACAAGAATCGAGTGGTCATGAACTCGCTCCAACCAAAATGGAGTTCATCTACAGATTCGCAAGAGCTCAGATCACTAATACGTGGAGAACAACGTTTTGAACACCTCATTGAAGGTGCATCTGCGCATTACCAGGAAGTTCGCAAGGAGATAGCTGAAAAGGCTTATGGAAGGTTGCTTTCCTAAGGTTATAATTTGTCAGGTCGATGGCACGATTTCAATTACAGCAATACATGGAAGGTTTTGGTGAGATGGCAAAGAACGTCGCACTGACCTTCGATCAAGAAGTTGCAGAAATTCAGCAGGAGCGAAATGAACGTCGAGCTCTTATTAAGAGCTATCCGCCAATATCTGTCGTGATTTCAACTGCAAGGCCACTCGATCTTGAAAGTATTTTAAAACAACTTGAAGTACAAACCCTTGAAACATTCCAACTTGTTTTAGGAATCCACGGATTTAAGATTTCTCCCACACATCAGAGGCTGATCAAGAAATTACAGAAGCGCTCGGTAGATGTTATTACTATGAACTTCGACAAGAAATTTACGTTAGGTCAAATTCTTACAGAACTATCGAAGGCATCATATGGAAAATACATCACAAAGATGGATGACGACGATGTATACGGATCAGAGCACCTTCAAGATTTAGCTGATGTTGCAATTACGACTCGAGCAGATGTCGTTGGAAAAGCTATGAACTATGTCTACCTCGAAGATATTGACCTCACCGTGCGCCGCGTCCATAAATCAGGAATTGCATCTATTAACCAATGGTCTGACTGGGTATGCGGCGGAACGATTATGGTTAAGCGCGATTCGGCATCGGCCGTTGGCTGGTTTGGTGAAGGTAAGAGCGCTGTCGATTCCTATCTATTAGGGGGCATCAAGCGCAATGGCGGAAAGATTTGGCGCATGTTCGGAACGGGATATATCTATCGCCGCAGTATCGCTCCACAGACATATATGACCAATAGCTCCAAATACCTTCGATACTGCAATGAGCAGAGAGTGGGCATCTGGTCACACCCCGAATTTGGAGTTCAAGAATGACCAATCTTGCATGGCGTTACGAAAGACCTGAAAATCTCGCGCTCGTAGAGAATCCTTCGCTGAGCGTTGCCGTTGTCATTGCTTGCCGCGGCGGTCAAGAGAAGCTAAATCTGACTCTTGCAGCGTTAAAAGCACAGAGTTATCCTCAAAAACTGATCAGTGTCTATATCGTGGATGACGGATCACAGCCCGCCCTTAAATTGCCACCTGTGCGACCTCGCAATACAAAGATCATTCCCTTTAAAAATACGCCATCGCAATGGGGCAAGACAGATGCGACCAACTATTGCACTGCAAAACTTCAAGAAGATGTGCTCTGGTTCTTAGATGCAGATATGGTCGTTGATCCAGATCATCTTTCACAACATATGAAATGGCATCATGAAAGTGATGACTATCTAGTTTTAGGTTGGAAACGCTTTGTCGAAAACTGGAGTTATGATCCGCAGTCTCTCTACAAATCACTCGAAGCTGGAAAGTTCTCAAAGTTGCATCCAGTCAGCGTTCCAAAAGAATCCTGGGAAGAACTCGTAGAAAAAACTGATGATCTGCGCGAGCCAACGATGGCTAGCTTTAGGGCAGTTGTGGGCGCATCTTTTTCAGTTAAGAGAAAGACCTGGGTCGCCCTCGGTGGGTATAACCCAGAATTTAGAATCGGCGAAGATACCGAATTTGGTTGGCGAGCACTTATGGGTGGCATGCGCATTGTTCCCGAGAGAAGCGCGCTGTCATGGCATTTAGGGATTAGCACTGTTGAAAATAGCCGCCAAGTAATCCTGCAACATAACAAGCCCAATTTCGCTAACCATGTACCCGAATTTGGTTATCTTCGTGATTACCTTGCAGTGGATTGGGCTGTCCCAGAGAATGAAGTCTTGATCGATGTGCGCCATATGTCGGCCGATTCATTTAAAGGATTGATCAAACAATTCTTTATCGATAAGCGTGGACATGCGACATTCCGTCTCTTTGGAGGATGGAGCGAACTCCGCAAGAGATATTCACCAACTGATGATCAGTACCTTGATCTACGCGAGATCCGTAACTTTGTTGGCATGGATCCACGTTTCACCCTTGAAGATATCGAAGGCGATCACAAGCTTTTGATCACTGAAATTCTTGACTTAATCGACGTTGAATCTACGCCCTTCTATTTCTTTGTAGAAGGAAATCTTGATCCGAAGATTAGTTTTAGCAGTCTTCGCTACACGCTCCTCAAATATGGGAATGGCCTCGAAGGAATAGTCGATCGTGATGGTTCACGCACCTTTGGTTTATACGCCCCTGCATTGGCCCGCGCTAAGAGCGCTCCTGGATCTATCTATCTAAACCTAGAAAAATCTTGGGGAATTCGCTGGCGTGAAATCGAACAATACGATTCGGTTGAAAATCCCCCTCGCAGAACGATCTTCAATATGATCGGAACAGCGGTTCGAGCGCTCAAGAGAATCAGAAGCATTGGCGATGTTAAAGAATATTCAAAACGCGTCGCTCGAGCCGTGAAGTCTTAGCAGATACCCCTAGGCCTTGTGTAATATGTCAACCGTGAAGAACTGCGCCGTGAAAATCTGATGATGAAATCGCGCACCGTAAAATCAATCAAGAAGTTCCTCGTAAATATCAAACTTTTACGCCCATACCTCATCTACAAGGTAAAAGGATCTCCGAAGAGCACAGCCAAATCCAAGCTCGTTCTCGTGATGTCCTTTCCTCGCTCAGGTACGACAGCTCTTGCAAGCATTCTTACTCAGCCCGGAACCCCTTTTACCTATCACGGAGAATTCTTCGCCTTTAATTATTGGAGCAAGGGGATTGAAAAGATCACCCTTAAGTACCCCTTCTTCTCGTGGCGCTATTACCTAAGTTTTCACCAACAGAAAAAGCACTGGAAGTATTACCGTTTTGAAGAAACGTCTCTAGATCCACTCAAGACCATTGATGCACTGATGCAGGTTCCAGGAATTCACGTCATAAAAGTTTTTCCAAACCATCTCCATGACGCCTCTCTCCAGAAAATTATCGCCACCTATAAGCCACATATCCTTTTCTTGCGACGAAATCACCTTGATCGCATGGTCTCTCATCGAAAAGCAAATAAGTCAGGGACATGGCACGGAGTTTCTACGGATGATCAGACCGTTGTAATTGATCCACGAGATCTTAATGAGCACATTGAAAAATTTACAAAGTTCTACAGTGATCATCTTAAATTTGCCACCGACCAAGGTTGCAAGATTCTTGATGTTAATTACAAGAACCTCTTTGAGCCAAAAGTTACTCAATCAATCCTTGAATTTATGGACTGGGAAGGCTCAAGCTCCGTACAAAAGCTCAGCGTCGCTCCAAAGACCCTCAAACAAGATACTAAACAATTGAGCCAAGATATGTTCATCAAGAAGTTAGCCGAATCCGGAATTCAAAAATCAATAGAAGACTTTGATTTTACTCAAGTGGAGATCAAGATATGAGAGTTGATTACGAGATCCTGAAATCCCTTGAGAGCGAATCCATCGAGATTCTCCGCGAAAGCGCTGCTGCTTTCCGCAAGCCAGTGATGATGTACTCCATTGGTAAAGATTCATCGGTTTTAATGCACCTTGCCGCTAAAGCTTTCTATCCAGCTCCTATGCCATTTCCTCTCTTGCATGTGAATACAACATGGAAATTCAAAGAGATGATTACCTTCCGCGATGATTTTGTTGCAAAGAACAATTATCAATTGATCTCTCACACCAATCCAGAAGGTTTAGATGGCTCAGTAAATCCATTTGATTCAGGCGCATCTGAATACACTCGAATTATGAAGACCGTAGCTCTCAAGCAAGCCCTTGATAAACATGGTTTTGACGCTGCAATTGGTGGTTCGCGACGCGATGAAGAGAAGAGCCGCGCTAAAGAGCGCATCTTTAGCGTCCGCGGAGCTGGGCATAAATGGGATCCCCGCAATCAACGCCCAGAGCTCTGGCGTACATACAACACTCGCCTTGCGCCAGATGAGACGATGCGCGTCTTCCCGTTATCTGATTGGACCGAGGCCGATATTTGGCATTACATCCTGCAAGAAGGAATTGAAGTCAATCCACTCTATTTTGCAAAAGAACGCCCCATCGTCTATCGCGGTGATCAAATGATTATGGTTGATGATGAAAGATTCCCACTCAATCCAGGTGAAGTTCCTGTCATGAAGGAGATTCGCTTTCGCACCCTTGGTTGCTATCCACTGACG
>CANJXW010000049.1 GCA_947478965.1 Candidatus Nanopelagicaceae bacterium
GACTTCGTCGAACCCATCTGACTTGGCCCGCACTAGCGCTTCTAAATGAGATGTATACGGAAACTCTTTAAGAACCGAGATTGGCGATTTCGTAGCAGCTTTATCTATCGATACCTTGAGAGGCGCTTTAATCTCTTCATAGGACTGGTGAATGGCGAGAAATCTTTGAGACGAAAATAGTAAGCGAAGGCGACCTACCTGTTGAGGTTCTGCCAGTAAAAGTGAGGCGATCGCCTTGCGAATGAGATCCTCAGGGGGAAGGCGGATTCCAAGTTGATCACTTGCCGAGACCGCTCTGCGCATATGTCGACCAAGTTCAAAGACGGACTCTTTTTCGCTTCGGAGAGTTTCAAAGAAACCGAAACCATCTGGCCAAAAATCTGCATCGAATTGGATGTGCGTTGAATCTACAAGTGATTGATCTAACCAAACCTTCACGCTATCTCACCCCCTGCAATCGAGAGAAGTTTTCGCGCTTTAAGTTGCGTCTCTTCCCACTCATCATGCGGATTACTCCCCCACGTAATTCCTGCGCCCGTTCCAAATCGTAGAACTTGGTCTTGGCTTCTCCAGAAAGTCCTTATAGCTACCGCAAGTTGCGCTGTGTCGCCCTCAATCCAGCCAAGTGCGCCACAGTAATTACCTCGCGCGGTCGGCTCGCTCTGAGAGATTATTTTCAGAGCTGAACTCTTTGGTGTTCCGCTAACGGACCCGGGAGGCGAGAGCGATTGAAGAATTTGCATCCATGAAATATCAGAACTGAGTTCCCCCACAACATCTGAGACAAGGTGTCTGAGCCCCGGATGATCCTCACTGCGCAACAGCGCTGAAACTTCAACAGAACCTGGAATACAAATCTTTCCCAGGTCGTTGCGCATTAAATCAACGATCATAATATTTTCCGATTGATCCTTTTCGCCAAATCCATCCATGTTCAATGTCTGTGTTCCCTTAATCGGTGACGTCAAAATTGTTGAACCATTTCTCGAAAGAAATCTTTCAGGTGAGGCCGATGCAATCTCTAACTCTGGAATCTTTAGGTAGGTAGCAAAGGGCGCCGGATTATCTGCAAGAAGTTTTGAGAAAAGTGGGGCAAGACTTTGCGTCACTCCCCCGATAGAAATCTCGCGACAAGCATTTACTTGATAGACATCTCCACGCAAAACCGATTCGCGAATGTTCTCCACGTACGTGAGGAAACTGGGTTCGTCCATCGATGAAACCCACTGATCGCTCAACGCCATCCACGTGTCAGAGCTTTGAGGAAAATCGCTCTCGGTCACTTCACTAAAGCGGGCAAAGCAGCCCTCGCCCTCAAAGGTCGTCGATATCGCCCAAAAATTTCCATCTTCGAGGACGCGTGGGTCTGATGAGACCTCTTCAAGGCCTCTGGCTAATCGCCCGCCCATCCAGAAGAAATCCTGACCGTTATCCATGCCTTAACGCTACGGTGAAAACTCTGGCTTTGGCGCTTATGCCTCGCCTGCGCTAGATTTGCCTCTGCACAAAATGCGGACGTAGCGCAGCTGGTAGCGCGGAACCTTGCCAAGGTTCAGGTCGCGGGTTCGAACCCCGTCGTCCGCTCGGATTGACCGCCGCTTTGAATTAATTTTCGGGTGGCGGTTTCTCTATGGTGGAATGGCCGAGAGGCGAGGCAAGGGACTGCAAATCCCTCTACACGGGTTCAAATCCCGTTTCCACCTCCAAGAGACAGCACAAGTATCAGTAAAGAAATCAGTAAAAGTAAGAAGGCAATCCCCTCAATCCAATTTACTGGGAGCAAGAATGAGCGCAGAAGATACACAACGCCCGTGGGGTCGTTATGAAATCTTGCAATCAGGAGATGCCCACAAAGTTAAATGCATTTGGGTTACACCGGGAATGCGTCTTTCCTACCAACGCCATCAAAAGCGCGCAGAGCACTGGTTTATTATTAAAGGCGAAGCTCGTATTACCCTCAATGGAGATATCTTCGAAATGGGTGCTGGCGACTTCATCGATATCGCAATCGGTGATGCCCATAGAATTGAAAATATCGGGCAGATCGAACTCGTATTCACCGAAGTTCAGACAGGTACGTACTTTGGTGAGGACGATATTGAACGCATTGAGGATGATTTCGGTCGATAGGAACATCACGCTTTACTGGGCTATACTCTCCCAACAACTTCATACATACCTTGGACGATTGGCTCAGCGGTAGAGCACCACATTGACATTGTGGGGGTCACTGGTTCGATCCCAGTATCGTCCACTTAAGTTATTTAGATTATTTACTTTATTAAAGATACCGAATGGCCTCGCGAACTGCGACTTTATCCAGATCAGGATGTTGGACGAGAAATTGCTTCACAGGTCGCTTGTCCAATTTGGATAGATCCCGAAGAGCCCAACCGATCGACTTTGCGATGAAGAAGCGATGATCGTCTGCATGATCATGGCAATATTTCAATAAGAGCGAAACATCCGTCTTATTCCCTCGGCCTCTTTGATGTTGTATTGCAGCGCGATTGAGCCACATGTTCTCATCTTTGTTCCATGTATCCATCAGTGGTTTCAATGAATATCGGGCAGTCAAGGGAGACACCGCCGCTGTTCCTAAACTATCTACGGTGTCCCACCACGATTTGTGAGTGATGAGAAATTGAACATGCTCAGATAAAAAATCTTCCTCGGCGAAATCAATAAAGTAAGCGATTAAGTCACAAGCGAAATATTGATACTCGCGCTCTTCTAGCTTCCACAGCGCTCGTGAGGCTCTACCAATATCTAGAGATGTTGGATCTGGGAGTAGAGCGAATACTTCGCGACTGATTGCACGACGAGTTGGGGTGTCTATTCCAAGATATGGCGCTATATCTTTCATGTATTTTTGCGCACCTGCAGCACGAACCGGATTCTTATGAGACTGAACTGCGTACTGCAATTTCGTGACAACGTCGGTATGAAACTTCATGAGAAGAGCCTTTCTAGCTATGAGTGCCAACTCTTAACTTACTGGCTAGTTCGTATTTTCTATCTTTTAAGGTTATCCCATGGAGAATTCAGGAGAAGCTCATTTCCCGCAAATAATTCAAGGCGGAATGGGGATCGCAGTCTCTTCCTGGCAACTTGCTCGCGAAGTATCACAGACAGGAGAACTAGGCGTTGTCTCAGGCACCGCCATAGATTCGGTGATTGCTAGACGGCTTCAGGATGGAGATACCTCCGGAGAGATTCAGAGAGCCCTCTTACATTTTCCACATCAAGAGATTGCCCAGGAAATTATCGATCGGTACTTCATTCAAAGTGGACGCAAAGAAAATGAACCATACTTTGATGTCCCGAAATTAACTCTGAATCCAAAGCAGCATGCGATCAACCTTCTCGTTGCCTCTGCATTTGTAGAAGTGTGGCTGGCAAAAGAAGGTCACGATGGGTTAATTGGTATTAACCTTCTAGAAAAGATTCAAATGGCCATTCCAGCTCAACTCTTTGGTGCCATGCTCGCCGGCGTTGACTACGTACTTATTGGCGCAGGAATACCCGCACAAATTCCTCACATCTTAAATGAACTCTCCATTGGCAATAAAGTCTCGATGAAGGTTGATGTAGAAGATAGTACTGACAAGCATCGCCTTGATCTCAATCCAAAGGTTCTAATTCAAGAGTTGTACCCACTTAAGCGTCCGATTTTCCTAGCCATCGTTTCATCCCATGCTTTGGTTTCATATCTAAATAAAGATGAAGTTACTAAACCAGATGGCTACGTCATTGAATATAACCTCGCGGGCGGCCATAACGCTCCACCTAGAAAGAAGAACGTTGATGAGAACGGTGAACCCATTTATGGGGATCTAGATACTCCAAATCTTGAAAAGATTAAATCATCAGGATCTCCTTTCTGGTTGGCTGGAAGTTTTGGCACTCCAGAGAAATTAAGAGAGGCGCTCTCGATGGGTGCCCAAGGAATTCAAGTCGGTTCAATATTTGCGCTAGCAAGCGAGTCTGGATTTACTTTCGAAATTAGAAGTAGCGTTTTGAATTTAACGGCAGATGAGAATCTCAAGATTTCAACTGATGCAACGGCTTCACCGACTGGATTCCCATTTAAAGTCATTGGTATGCCTCAGACTTTATCCGAGGAAGAGTTATATGCAAGTAGAACTCGAATCTGCGATCTTGGATATCTGCGAACCCCCTTTAAGCGAGACAATGGCGGAATTGGATATCGATGTCCTGCTGAACCAATGAACACGTATGAATTTAAAAAAGGCGATCCGAACCAATCACTTGGCGCAAAGTGCTTATGTAACGCTCTCATGGCAGATATTGGACTGGGCCAACTTCGACCAGATGGTCGAATAGAACTGCCTCTCATCACTATTGGTTCAGATCTCGACGGTCCGCGAAGATTGAAGGAGATGTACCCAGGTGGTTGGAGCGCGAAGAACGCAGTTGACTTTCTTAGATCGTAGTTTCAGAGAGCAAGCACTTGAAGAACAGATGCTGTGAGGGATATCCGCCCGAAAAGGCTCTTACCTCTGTGCCACAACATTCTCGAGCGGGACGCCACGTGCAAGAAGCCTCAACTGATCTTCAACCAAAATCTTTCCTCGTGATTCAAAGGCCGATGAATCTCCCCCAACATGTGGCGTGATGATGCAGTTCTTTGCACTCCATAATGGATGATCACTTGGAAGTGGTTCTGGATTTGTTACATCAAGCCCTGCAGAGATTCTTCCTGAGTTTAGTTCAGCAATGAGAGCTTCCGTATTAACAATCGGGCCTCTCGCGACGTTAACCAGGACTGAGCCATCTTTCATCAATGCAAGTCTGCGGGCATCAAACATATTTAAACTCTCTTCGTTGAGCGGCAGAACCAGAAATACAACATCGAGGTCAGGAAGATGTAGGTCGATATCTGAAATCGGAATCGAGCCCCCTGAACCTGATCTTGAGAAAGTTCTGATCTCAACATCATAGGGAGTTAAGTAACTCTGGAGCTTCTTGCTTATAGATCCTGCACCGATAATTCCGATCTTGCTGTCATTAAAGGATGCGTAACGCTTGTGATCCCAGGTTCCATCTCTTTGAGCGATTGCAAAGTCATGAAAACCGCGTCTGGAGGCTATAGCCAGTGCAACCGCGAGTTCTGCCGTTGAAGCATCATGAACACCGCGAGCATTGCAAAGCGTCATCCCTGGGCGGAGAAATTCGATTGCATCATCAAATCCTGCATTGGGAACCTGGAGATATTTGAGCGATGACATTTTCTTTGTGAATTCAAGGCCTTGAGCACCGCTCATATACGTTGGAACGTAAAAGGTAATCTGAGACAAATCACTCGTCTCAAGAGGAAAATTACCAGGAGAAAGTCGAACTATTCCTTCAGGAACGATCAAATCATCCCACTGACTCCAAACGACTTCACTCATGGAAGAAAGTATAGGTCGGGTCAACTAAGACTAGGGTGCTCATAACGCTAAAAGAACTTTTCCAGATTGCTCTGAATCTTTTGCCATAGCAAAAGCCTCTAAAGCTTCTGCTATAGGAAAGTTATGACTAATGGCTTTTGAGATCCAAGGATTTGTGGAGAGCATTGCTATCGCA
>CANJXW010000050.1 GCA_947478965.1 Candidatus Nanopelagicaceae bacterium
TCTCAAAGAGGCCAATCCATCTGAAGATCTCATCGCTATGGTTGAGAGCTCGCGCATGACTGGGGGTCGCTCATGGCATCTGGAACGTCTTTTCTTTCTGATCTCATCTGCTCGCCACTTTGCAAAAGACTTACGCGATGAAGGTTTCACAGTTATATATGAGAAGGCTCCGACAACAATCGATGGCTTAGCAAAGATTCAAAGTTTGCATAAAGACCTGCCGCTTGTCTGCGCCGAACCATCATCATTTCGCCAGTATCAGGCGCTGAAAGATTATGGCGTGACCTTTATTGAAAATGATTTCTTTCTCACCTCGCGCGCACATTTTGGGCTATGGGCAGGCGCCCAGAAAAGCTTCTTAATGGAGACTTTCTATCGCGCTCAACGGTTGCGTTTAGATGTCCTCATCGAAGCCGGTAAACCCACTGGTGGCGCTTGGAATTTCGATAAAGAAAATCGCCTGCCTCCACCGAAGAACTACACCTGGCCTGAGTACTTAGAACATCAACGCGATGAGATTGATCGTGAAGTCGCGCATGAACTTGGGCACCAAGTAACGACAACGTGGGCGACTACTCGCGCCGGCGCACTTGCTCAACTTAAGAATTTTATCGATAACCACTTCGCTGAATTTGGTCCCTATGAAGATGCGATGGCGCTCGATAATTGGGCGCTCCATCACTCTCTCCTTAGCCCGTATCTCAACAATGGGTTGCTCCATCCCCACGAAGTTATCGATGCCGCACTAGCTGCCTTTGAAACTGGCGCGATTCCCATTGCATCATGTGAAGGTTTTATTCGACAGATTATTGGATGGCGTGAATACGTCAATGGAATGTATTGGTTCTTAGGCGCCGACTATCGAGATAACAACCAACTTGCTGCAAAGCGTCCACTCCTGCCGCTCTTTAGCGATCCAGAGAAAACTCAGATGAACTGCGTTAAGACAATCGTTGGAGATATAAAAGAGCGATCCTGGGTTCACCATATTCCGCGTTTGATGGTTTTAAGTAATCTCGCACTTATTACAGGAACAAATCCGCAGGAATTTCTCGACTGGATGCGCGAAGTATTTATCGATGCAACCGAATGGGTGATGGTTCCCAATGTGATTGGTATGGGCTTGCATGCAGATGGAGGCGCAATGATGACAAAGCCTTATGCAGCAGGGGGCGCCTACATTTCACGAATGAGTAACTACTGCAAGGGATGTGCCTACAACCCCAAGTTACGTACGGGGCCAACTGCTTGCCCCTTCACAACTCTCTATTGGGATTTTCTAGATCGCCACAAAGAGACCTTCGTGAAAAACCATCGCATGAGTCAGCAGGTATTTGGGCTCAACCGCTTAAGTGATTTACCCGAACTTAAAGAGCGCGCGCAGGAAGTCCTGCAAGGCTTATCCGAAGGCGATATCTAGACAGCGATATCTAGACAACGATGCGCACCGGACGACCAGCGCGACGCTTGCGTTCGATGATGATGCCATCTTCAATGAGCTGACAACCCCACACGCCACATGGCTCTTGGCGCGATAGAGCACCGTCGAGACATTTATTGCGTACGGGACATCCACCGCAGAGCGCCTTGGCGTAGTTAATTCCCTCATCGCTTTCGGCGAAGAAGATTTCTGGGTCAGCGCTATGGCATGGAAGAGTCGCGGCACGGGCATCGTCATATTCGCCCGTCACATCGCGAAGACCAATCTTCGCTCCTGTTTGTGCCCAACCTGGTACCTGCAGTTCACTGTAGAGAACGCCCATCGTTCTCACCCACTTTCTTCTCTCGTTGTTTGATCTCTCGGTTGATTTCTCTTTACTTTCTTTTTTTCTATTTCTTAGTGCTCTTTATTTTTTGCCTATATAAACGAAAAAGGCCTTCAAGTCCTTGTGGACTTGAGGCCTTAGGTTCTGGCTCCTATTCGGTCTTAACCGATAGAACCTCCTGTGGCCTCATCCACGGCATAAAAAGCGGCGTAAAACGCGCGCTTTGTCGCTGTATGCCAATTTGTATGCTTCAAAGGTGAAGCTGCAAATCGGGCAGGAGAATATGCAGCGGTGCGTGATACGCGCGCTGTTGCAGATGAAGTAGATGTGAACATCGAATCCATTGCCTTATCTCCTATGTATAGCCACACCCGTTTAGGTGAAGTGCAAGGGTAAACCACGGATCGCACTTCGTGCAACCTAATAAAAAGCGCTTTACGTAAGTTGGCTACGAGAGCAGCCCTGATTCACGCAGGAATCTGCTCGGATTCTGGCGGTGACTTATGTGTAGATCCACCTTGGCACGCGTCATTCCAACGTAAAAGAGGCGACGTTCTTCATTGATCACTGCATCGGACTGGGCAGTAGCACCGTTTTCCAAAGGCAAGAGTCCTTCTGAAGCGCCGATCAGAAAGACGCGCTCCCATTCAAGACCCTTTGCAGCATGAAGAGTTGCGAGAGTAACAACGGGCATCGTCGGCGGATTATTCTGTTGAACGCGATCTTCAACTTCGCGAAGATACGCGCGAAGAGTCTTAGGTGAGAAATTTGGATCTGCATCGAGTTCGCGAGCTAAGTGCAAGAGCGCTGCGATTCCATCGATGCTTTCGCCCGTTAAAAATGGTTGAGACAAAGTGCGCATCTCATCAAACCAATTTACGCCCTCTGTTGGAATAACAGATGCTTGGCGAACTACCTTAAGAAAATCACGGACATCTTGGCGATCAAAGAATCGCTCGGTATTGCGTAATTGGTATGGAAGCCCAAGGCGGTTCATTTCGCGTTCAATACCTTTGAGTTGGTTATTGGTACGGGCAAGGATTGCAATCTCTTGTGCTTGCGTGCCTGCTTTTAAGAGTTCGGTAATTTGCCCTAATACTCCAGCGATTTCGGCGCTTTCATCGGAGTATGCATCGACAGATGGTTTAGTACCGTGGCTATTAATCGCAACAAGCTCTTGTCCCATCGCCCCATGGCGCAATAACGCGTTGGCAGCAAAGGTGATCTCAGGCGTTGAGCGATACCCAGTACTTAAGCGGATGACCTCTGCTTCTGGATAACGCTTCGTAAAGCTATTGAGAAAGACAGGTGTTGCTCCAGCAAATGAATAAATTGTTTGAGCAGGATCACCAACGACGCAAATATCCTGTCGTGTGCCAACCCATGCGTTAATAAGGCGTTGCTGAATTGGAGAAATATCCTGGTACTCGTCAATTGTGAAATATCTATATTGGTTTTGCACACGCTCTCGAACATCGCGCTCTTCTTCAAGCATCGCAGCAGTTAAGAGAAGTACATCTTCAAAATCGATTGCGAGCTCTTGTTTCTTTACGCTCTCATATGCCATGTAAACTTTTGCGAGTTGCTCTGCATTGACGCGAGGCTTCTGAACTCGCTGTTCAATCTCAGAGAGAAAATCCTCCGGCGCTACTTCAGAGACTTTCGCCCATTCAATCTCACTTGCGATTTCGCGCATCAGATCTCTCGATGTTGCACGCAAGGTATCGGAAAGACCTGCGCGGTTGATCGCCTCACCTAAAAAGGAGCTCTTCGTTGTGATCAAATCGGGAGTTTTCCCACCAAAGACGCTGGGCCAGAAGTAGATCAGTTGCTTCAGCGCCGCTGAGTGAATTGTTCGAGCCGCAACCATCGGAACGCCAAGGCCGCGAAGCCGAACTCGCATTTCTCCAGCTGCTCGAGCGGTAAAGGTAATCGCAAGTACTTTCTGTGGATCCATTGTTCCGATCGCTGCGGCATAGGCGATGCGGTGTGTGATCGCGCGAGTTTTTCCCGTTCCGGCACCTGCAATAACGCAGACAGGGCCACGCGTTGCAAGGGCTACTGCGCGCTGATCTTCATCGAGGGCAGCAAGGATCTCTTCAGCGCGGATCTCATTGGGCTCGTTCATGGAATTTATGGACGCCACGTTTCGCCACCTGTAAGTGTTGAGCCGTCACCAAGTGCAAACCAACGTTCGATCATCTTGCGAGCAACGCTAATCGTTGGTGGTAATAAGAGCGATCCATCTTCTGTCGCAGCTTTTAACTCTGCACGAGAGAACCACTTAACTTCTGTGATCTCTTCGCCATCTGGTCGAGCTTCATCTGGCGCATCAGTAATTGCTTCAAAGGAGATCATGATGCTTGCAGGAAATGGCCACGGTTGTGATCCCAAATAATTAATCTCTCGAACGGTGACGCCAGATTCTTCAAAGACTTCTCGCGATACACATTGCTCAAAGGTTTCACCGGGTTCAAGAAATCCTGCAAAACAGGAGAAGCGACCTTCTGGCCAAATCGGTTGATGTCCAAGCAAGATACGATCAGCAGCATCGCGGATAAGAACGATGACTGCGCTATCGGTACGTGGATGATGTTGGCTTCCATCGACATCGCAGACGCGAACAGCTCCGCCAAAATCAACGCGAGTTTGCGCACCGCATTTTGCACATCGTGGATGTACATGGTGCCAATTGGTAAGTGCGCTTGCATGAAGTGCAAGTTCAACATGGAGATCATTTAACTTTGCGCCGACTTCGCGCAGAGTCGTGAAGCTCTCTGGCTTTACTCCTTCAGGCAGTGGCGTAACCCAGTGAGTGCTCCATGCAAAATAACTCTGCGAACTCTGTGGATCAATACCTAGGAAATAGAGTTCGCCTTTCTCAAATTCCCCAGCGGTGACAAGTGCTTCCATCTCCCCTTGGCTCAGAAAGCGAAGGCTCTGGCCATCAATCGAAAGATAACCATCGGCGATCTGCAGGTAGCGCGCGCTCTTTTCCAGAAGGGCCAAGGTCTCAGGTTTGCTGCGAAGCTCACCCGAGCGGTCCATCTTGGAGGGTTGGTTGTTGATAGCGCTCATAATGAGGAAGGCTACTAGCCTGTGCCATATGCGCCTGACCTCATGGAATCTCCTTCACGCGATGGGCATTCCGCCGAAGAAACCCTGGGAAGAGAGCGATCTAGGCGCGGCCCTTGAGCAGATGGGCTCGGATATCTTCGCCCTTCAAGAGGTCGACCATTTTCTCCCGCGCTCACGCAGTCGCGATCAGATCCGCGATGGGGCGCAAGCGATCGGGGCGAGTGATTGGGCCTTTGCCCCCAGCGTTGTCGGAACGCCAGGTGAGAAGTGGCGAAAGCTCGGCCACCTCGATCCCGAGATTGTTATCCAATCAAATTCCCACGAACACTTTGGCGCATATGGCATCGGGATCATTTCAAAGATCCCCGTTCTGCAATGGCATCGTCTCAACCTTGGTAACTCTCCTGTCGGTATGCCACTTCTTGTTCCGGGTGATGAGACAGGACGCGGAAAAGTTCGCGCGATCTATGTTCGCGATGAGCCACGCGTTGCACTTGCCGCGGTTCTCTCCAATGGTTGGACAGTCATCAATACCCATCTCTCATTTGTTCCAGGTTTTAATCTTGCGCAATTGCGTCGATTAAAAAAATGGGGACTCGAACTTGGTGAGAAGACAAATACTCGAGTTCTCATCGTCGGAGATCTAAATCTTCCAAAGAATATTCCCGTTGTTGCATCTGATTGGGTTTCACTTATTACTCAGA
>CANJXW010000051.1 GCA_947478965.1 Candidatus Nanopelagicaceae bacterium
AAGAGATCTAGGTGCGCATAGACACCATTTTTCTTCTTTGTCATTACTTGGTAGGTCGCGATAGTTACAGGGCGAATCTCTTTCTTTGCGCCTGAATATTCACCAATTTCATCTTCGTGCAACGTTGTTCGGCGCAGAAGTTCATCGCGCCACTGACGTGCTGCAACGGTATTTGTAACCAAGATAAGTGTTGTTGCTTTGGCATGTGCCATTGCAGCTGCGCCTACGATTGTCTTTCCAGCACCGCAAGGAAGTACTACGACGCCTGAACCACCATGCCAGAAACCTTCTGCAGCAAGTTCTTGGTAGGGGCGAATCTTCCAATCGTTCTGTTTAAGTGAAATCTCATGTGCCTGTCCATCGACGTAGCCTGCAAAATCCTCTGCTGGCCAACCAAGTCGAAGGAGCGATTGTTTAATGGCTCCGCGCTGGCTAGGTAGAACAACGATTGTCTCGCTATCAATGCGCTTGCCTAGGAGTGGTGCGATCTTCTTTGCACGGATTACTTCTTCAAGTACCCCAACATCGGTGGTAACAAGGATGAGGCCATGCACAGGATCTGCTTCAAGTCGCAGGCGACCATAACGTGACATTGTCTCGGCAACATCTACGAGCAATGAATGAGGCACCGCATACCGCGAATACTTAATCAACGTATCAATAACAAGTTCTGCATCATGGCCAGCGGCGCGAGCGTTCCAGAGACCCAAGTTGGTTAAGCGATATGTATGAATATGTTCCGGAGATCTTTCAAGTTCAGCAAAAGGCGCAATTGCGCGACGACATTCAGTTGAAAGCGGATGATCGATATCTAGAAGAAGTGTCTTGTCACTTTGGACAATGAGTGGTCCGTCGCTCATTTCAAGAGATCCTTAATAAAAGCGTGCATGAAGTTACTTCTCTCTTCTATTGATTTAAGGCTCAGCCATTCTGAAGGGGCATGTGCGCCACCCCCAACTGCTCCGAGACCATCCAATACTTGTGCTCCTGCCGCTGCGGCAAAGTTGCCATCGCTGGCTCCGCCGACTTCTGCGCATCCAAGTGGCGCCATTCCTAGCTCCGCTGCAACCTTTTCTGCGCGCTCATAAAGTGCTTTAGTCGATGCTGGTTGAAGTGGAGGGCGATTGAGTCCGCCCGTTACTTCAATGCGCGCGCCTGCAAGAGTTGGCGTGAGGGCTTTCACTGCAGCGTCAATACGTAAAAGTTCATCATGTGAAAATGATCGTGCATCTATTTCTAGTGTCGCTAGATCTGGGATTGTATTGGCGCTATTTCCAGAGTGCATGAGAGTCGGAACAACTGTGGTCCCAAGTTTCGAATCTTCTAACGCTGCAAGTTTGAGGACGATGTGCGCCATCTCAACAGTCGCGTTGACGCCCTTCTCGGGTTCAAGTCCTGCATGAGATGCAAGGCCGTGGACGTGTATCTGATACATAGAAGTACCTTTGCGTCCCGTCTTTACCTTTCCATCCAAGCTAGATTCAACAACTAGAACAGCTTGGGCTTTTGAAGATAAATCCTTGATGAGTTCGCGCGAGGAAAAACTTCCGATTTCTTCATCAGTGGTTGCAATCAACGCAACAGATCCTTCTATTCCTTTTAGGGCAAAGAGAGCTTGAACAAATCCAGCCTTCATATCAAAGACACCAGGCCCACGAACAACATCACCAGATATATCCCAAAGCGGAAGGTACGAGCCGATAGGCCACACCGTATCGAGGTGAGCCAAAATTAATACCTGTGGCTCTTGCGCTCCCCACCAAAAAACTGGCCGGCCCTCAATCTCTTTGATCTGTGCTGGAGTTCCAAGGACGCGAGTTGCGATATCAGATGCAAGAGCTACAACGTTTCGGCAGGCTTCAATATCTTCGCTTGGTGATTCGCAGCGAACGAGAGCTTCTATTGCCGACAACATAGGGTCAATTCTGCCGTATGAGGCAAGGTTCTCGCTTGTCATATCGATGCAACTCCTGTTATTCGGGCGATTCTAAAGGTTGCGACCTCACCTGTTGCATGATCTCGAGCAATGAGTGAGCCTGCAGAGAGTTTGAGTGGATCGATTATGCGATGTGAAACAAGGCCATTGTTATCCGCGTATCCAATTGAGAGCGATGTTGCAGGTTGATTCTGCAAGTAATCGCTCAGAATATCGAGAGTCTCATTGGCAGTTGTTCGGGGGAGTGATCCAAGAGCGTTCGATGCAATGTTGCGAAGGGTGCTCTGGCGATGACTCGATTTTTCTCCAGTGCGCAAAGCGCGGAGCGCACCTTGTAGTTGAATTTCATCTGGGCGATCAATTTCACCGAGAGTGCGCGGTGGACGAGCTTTTGTTTTCGCGCGAGAAATTCTCGGTCCGCTTAGAAGGATTCCAAGTGAATCCTCACCCGCTGGCAAGTAGCCACAGTTTCGTAGAACGCTCATTGCATCTGCAGCTTCAAGTCCAGAGATAAGTACTTCAGGTGCAATCTGTCGAAGTGATAGAACTTCAAGTCGCTTGTCGCTCATGATCTGTGCAATGAGTGCACCGTCTTCGCAACGAATAAATGATGCGGTATTTCCAACGCGTAACTTTCCATGTTTCTGTGCAACATCTGCAATGAGATATTCAAGCGGCTGTGGCATGGGAGTCTTCGATGTCTTCTTTAAGAAGGTGCGAATCTCTTCGCCAGTCTTGCCATGATCTAAACCTCTACGAATAGTTGCTTCAGTGAAGCGATAGACCGTAGCCCCACCACGACTCTCAATATCTGCGAGAAGCGCTAACTCTTGAGCTATTTCATGTTCAAGGGGCCCTGGAGCAATCGCGGTGTGATCGCTCTGGATAAGGATATGGTCGACGCTCTTGGGGAGATCGGTATCGATGACAGAGAGTTCGCCACCTTCAATAAATTGAATTCCGTATGTCGAAATGACGCCTTGGCCAGTAATTCCTAGCCATTCTGCTTCACGCAGAGTCCACGCAATGTAATCACTTTGGATTCCACCTGATCGCTTCGATGGGCTATGCCACTGGGCAGATAAAACTAGCTCATCTAACTTTGGCGCAATTGTTGTATTTTCACGTAACAATTGAAGAACAAGGTTTCGAATGGGAGCGGCAGCTGCGCGATCGAGTTCGGGTCCAAGGGGAGAAATATTTCGAGTTCCATCGCGACCCACAAGTCCGCTCATACGCGAAGTAATCAACCAAGCCGAAGAAAGACCTTCCCATCTCTGCGAATGTTTCTGTGTAAGCCACAGATCAAAGTTTGTCGTTGGAAGAATTCGATCATCTGCATCGATAGTGAGTAGACCTGCAAGGTATGCAATTTCTACAACAAAAGCTGCGCAACTTTCATCGACTCCAAGGTGGGTTGAGATTATCTTGAGATCACGAACACCTAAGCCACCCGCACGTAGCGCATCAGCTGGTTCTTGCGCCCAGAAATTTAAGACTTCTTCGGTCCAACGAATAAAGGTGGAGATATTTGCAATCGCCGCTAGTTGAATACTTCGCGTATCTCTTTTGCTTCCAGAAAAAGCTGGAGCGTTAGGGGAGAGTTCCTTGTGCACTTTTCCAGCACGAAGATAAATCGCAACTTCGCGCGGAAGAATAACCGTCTTTGCTCCAGCAGCAATAAGAAAATTCTCATTGAGTAACCATTCAACGCCAGCACTTGGTTTCTTAACATCTGTCACTGTCCCGCGCGGTGGACCCCAGACCATTGCATCGAGAACTTTCTTCGCAGGAGCTGGCGCATCATCTAATTTCTTGAGTGAGAACTTTGCGAGTGAATGCGGACCAAGGCCTGCAATTTCATTTCCTAGAATCTCTCGAAGAGTTGTGGGCATATAAAAGCCATCTTTACCGCTATAAATAAGGCCGCGCTCCATCAACCCAGGGAGCAGAAAGAGCGCCGATTTATCGGTCAGGGCGCTGATTACTTTTTCAGTAAATGGCTCTTGTGCAACTGCGCATGCTTCGAGAACTTGATATTGCCAAAGGTTGAGAGCATCCACTGCGCGGGCAAGGCTCGGCGCAGAAGATGCGCGCACAGCAAGACTTGCGATATCAGGTGGAACGGGGGTGACAAGGTCAGGTCGATAGGAGAAGAGGGTGATGAGGGCAGCGTCATCTACGGAACGTAGATAATCTGCAAAGGAGCGTGTTTCCATAACTTGCCTACATTAGTGGCAAGAGGGCCCTTAGCGCGAACGGCGGCGGAAGGAGAGGAAGGTTCCGAGCGCAGCGACCCTTGAAACAATTGGCCCAAGGAGTCGATTGATAAATCGCATACGCCTAAAATCGTGGATAGGCCATCCTTCGCGCAGAGCGCGCAACCTTAAGATCGCATCTGGATTGATCGCAGATGGATGTCCGACTGCTTGCAATAACGGCAGATCATTGTTGCTATCTGAATATGCATAACATTCGCTGAGATCGAAGCCACGTTCGAGAGCCAACTCTTCTATCGCCATCGCCTTCTCTTTTCCATGAAGAAGGGGGCCATTCATTTCGCCGGTGTACATGCCATCTTTTACTGCAGCTTTGCTTCCGATTGCACCGGTAAATCCAAGTCGAGCAGAGATAAGTTTCGCCATATCTTCAGGCGCTGCAGTTACCAACCAAACTTCTTCACCGCGGGCGCTATGTTCGTTCGCTATAGCAATAGTTCCCTGCCACAGCGCAGGTGATACAAACTCGTCATAGATCGCTTCACCGATCTCTTTAATTTCAGCAACGTTATGGCCACCGATGAAATCAGTTGCTGCATTTTGAAAGCGAAGAATCTCTTCTTGCTTCTCAGTTCCCGTTAGTTTAAATCTCAGGTTGGCAAGGACATATCTTGAAATATCTGCCTTGGTGAAGAATCCACGCTGGTACATGCCTCGGCCAAGGAAGTAGATAGTTGACCCACGCACAAGGGTGTTATCGACATCGAAGAAGGCTGCGCGCTTACGCGTGAGTGGCATGTCACTACCCTAGCGATTCAACCTGTATTTAGACGCTTTATGCTTACCTCTATGAGTTCAACGGTTCACGTCATCCGCCATGGAGAAGTAGAAAATCCAGGAAAGATTCTCTATGGGCGCCAACCTGGGTGGAGGCTCTCGGAGCGAGGCCAAGCGATGGCGAACGTCTTGGGACAATGGTCAGCGCCCCTTGATCTCGGTGCGCTCCATGTCTCGCCACTTCAACGCGCACAAGAAACAGCTGGGCCGATATCGGCAGCGCACAAGATTGCAATTACAACAGATGAACGACTCATTGAAGCTGAAAATATTTTTGAAGGAAAATCATTTGAACTTGGAAGTGGCGTATTGCGCCATCCATCTTCATGGCGCCATCTGTATAACCCATGGAAACCATCATGGGGCGAACCATATGAAGAGCAGATCAATCGCATGCTTGCGGGGGTCTTCGCTGCCCATAAAGCAGCAAGCGGTAAAGATGCAATTATCGTTTCACATCAACTTCCGATTTGGATTCTGCGAAGTGCGATAGAAGGGCGCGCGCTCTTACATGATCCACGT
>CANJXW010000052.1 GCA_947478965.1 Candidatus Nanopelagicaceae bacterium
ATGGGACTCGTCTCGCAAGTCTTTACCGAAGCGGATTTATCAAGCCTTACTGGCGAGCTTGCCATTGGCCACTGTCGCTACAGCACAACAGGTTCCAGTACATGGGTAAATGCCCAACCAACTCTTCGACCTACAAAATACGGAACTCTTGCACTTGCCCACAATGGAAACCTCACAAATATCGGGGCGCTTGCAGAACTCGTAAGAGAACTTGAAGGTGAGAAACCAAAGAACTCAAATGGTTCCACAACAGATACTGAAGTGATGACCGCTCTCATCGGTTTGCAGAACGAGAAAGATGTTGAAGCAAGTGCAATTGCAGTCTTGCCTAAACTCGAAGGCGCTTTTTCTCTCGTCTTTATGGATGAGAAAACTCTCTATGCCGCGCGTGATCGCCATGGCGTTCGACCACTTGTGATTGGAAAACTCGAACGAGGCTGGGTTGTTGCATCAGAGACTGCAGCGCTGGATATTGTGGGCGCCTCTTTTGTTCGTGAAGTAGAACCAGGTGAATTCTTAGCAATTAACCAAGAGGGCGTTCGTTCGCAAATGTGGGCAGAGAAAGATCCCAAGGGTTGCATCTTTGAATATGTTTATCTTGCGCGGCCAGATACAACGATCGCAGGACAAGGAATTCATGCAACGCGCGTTGCCATCGGTCAACGACTTGCAATTGAAGCGCCGGTAGAAGCAGATCTAGTTATCCCTGTTCCTGAATCAGGTACACCTGCTGCCATTGGTTATGCCCAACAGTCAGGGATTCCATATGGACTTGGTCTTGTAAAGAATTCATATGTGGGACGAACATTTATCCAACCATCGCAAACAATTCGCCAACTGGGTATTCGCCTCAAACTCAATCCGCTTAAAGAGATTATCGAAGGCAAGCGAATTGTTGTCGTCGATGATTCAATCGTCCGTGGAAATACCCAGCGAGCAATCGTCAGAATGTTGCGCGAAGCTGGAGCTCTTGAAATTCACGTCCGAATCTCAAGCCCGCCAGTGGAATGGCCATGTTTTTACGGCATCGACTTTGCATCTCGCGCAGAACTCATTGCTAGCGGACTTGAGGTTGAAGAGATCCGCCGTTCGATAGGCGCAGATTCCCTGAGCTATGTCTCACTTGAGGGCTTGATTGCTGCTACCAAGATCGAAGAATCAAAACTTTGTACTGCATGTTTTACAGGTTCCTATCCCATAGCAGTCCCGAAGGATATGTCTGAAGGAAAGATGCGACTTGAGATCTCAGAGGTAGGTAAATAATGAGTACATATAAGGATTCAGGCGTCGATATCGATGCAGGTGATCGCGCAGTAGAACTCATGAAGGCATCTATCGCAAAGGCATCTCGCCCAGAAGTCATGGGTGGCATCGGCGGATTTGCGGGTCTCTTTGATGCAAGCGCACTGAAGAAATACAACCAACCGTTACTTGCAACTTCAACAGATGGAGTTGGCACAAAGACTGAGATCGCTCGCGCAATGGGAATCTACGACACGATCGGCGAAGATCTCGTTGCAATGGTTGTTGATGATCTCGTTGTCTGTGGAGCAGAACCGCTCTTTATGACTGATTACATCGCAGTCGGAAAAGTTATCCCAGAACGTATCGCAGCGATTGTTAGCGGAATCGCGCGTGGTTGTCAGAAAGCGAATACTGCACTCATCGGCGGAGAGACTGCAGAGCATCCGGGTCTTCTTAAAGATGATGAATTTGATATTGCAGGAGCTGCAACCGGTGTTGTCGATGGCGATAAACAATTGGGCAGCCACCTTGTTAAAGATGGCGATCTAATTATTGCAATGCCAGCGAGTGGTTTCCATGCAAATGGTTATTCATTGATTCGCCATATTCTTGCAACACAGAAACTTGATCTCGAGAAAACTTACGAAGGCTTCACACAATCTTTGGGCGAGCTACTTCTTACTCCAACTGAAATTTACACACTTGATTGTCTAGCGTTGATTAGATCTCAAGGCGAAAAAGTTCGTACCTTCTCGCACATCACCGGTGGCGGCCTTGCCGATAACACTGCTCGCGTGATTCCAGAAGGTCTTCACGCCCGATTTGATCGATCCACCTGGTCGCTGCCGGCTGGGATGGAGTTCCTCGCCCAGGTTGCCTCGGTGCCTGAGGCTGATATGGAGCGCACCTGGAACTGCGGAATCGGCATGATCGCCGTCGTAGACCCCTCTATAGGCGATCTCACCCTTGCTTCCCTGGCGGCTCGGGGCATGAAGGCCTGGATCGCAGGCTCAATTCAGGCTCAATCTGGGCTATCTCGCTCTGCTTTGGAAGGTAGATACAAGTCGCGATAACCTACGCACTACGTAGAAGCTATTGGTAAGGAGGTCGCCCTATGGGTCGTGGCCGCGCAAAAGCGAAACAAACTAAGGTCGCCAGAGATCTCAAGTACAACTCTCAAGATATGGATCTTGATCGTTTAACAAAAGAGCTCCATGGTGAAGGTACTCAAGTTAAAGACCATGATGAAGACGATCCCTTTGCTGAGGGTAATTACATTCCTCGAGCCTAAGTGAGGCCAACTCCGTACGTTGCATCTCTGCGAATTTACGAACCTCTCTCGGCCTTTGAACCAGCAGATCGACTTCGTTGGCAAGCTATTGATGCAACAGTTGATACGCGTCGCCTTGAACAAGAACTTGCACTCAAGCGACTTGTCTTTCCCGAACCTCCGGCTGGTCGTCCAGATGGCGCACATGTTTTAGATATTGACGGAATTCGTTATGTATCACCGTGGTCAACTGCAACACGATGCTGGGCAGCCCTTGATACTTTTAAAGAATCAATTCCATCATCTGTTGTTCCATTCTTTATTCCTCAATCACTTGAAGATGTCATCACTGCTGGTGTTGACCTTATGGAAGAACGCGTCCCACATATTTTGACTGAGACATGGATGATCCCTCCACGTTGGTTCTCACTCTTTCTTCCAGAAGATCGGATGCGGGGAGATGATCAAGATGGACCATTTTGTGTACTCCGTGCAAAAATTTCAGATGCCATTGCTCGTACCGAAGTTGCGCATCAAACAGTGCTCTCATCTTTTGGCGAAGGCCCTGTCGAAGAAGAGATCGAACATATTCTTGATTGGCTAGAACTCTTCCATCCAAAATCACTCGTCGAATTAGATTACGGCGGGCTTGCGCTATTACTCGATCGATCTCTGCGCCAATCTGGTCTCGATGGGTTAGAGGCCGATAACTCCGTTGAAGATGTTCTCTTGAGTTTGGCTGGCCTTGCTGCAGGTGATGGTTCTCTTGCAGGAAAGGGATATGAGCAACTAGTTACGCGCTGGCGAGCTGTTCAAGCCGTCGAATCTGCAATTTAGATCGTGTATAACCTTGCAATTTGCATAGATAGTGGCGGATACTTCCCACTGAAAGCAACAAATCGGACACACTGCACTCAGCGAGTGGCCGCGCAAAAATAGCTATGAAACGGGTGGGCATGAATCGTTTGCCAGATGCAGAAGTTTTGCTCACCCCTCGAGAAGTTGCAGAGCTCTTCGGAGTAGATCCAAAGACAGTCACACGTTGGGCCAAAGCTGGCAAATTAACCTCCATTCGCACCCTTGGTGGGCATCGCCGTTTTCGTAAGTCAGAGGTAGATGACCTTCGCCAGAATTACTTTAAGAGCGAAGCGTAATTAATTAACTCTATGGAATATTCGGTAGGGCAATTCGTAATCCTTGGCGCCCTGACTTTTATCTTTGTTGGACTTATAACACCAGTGATGCGCTCGCTAGCAATTAGCATCGGCGCAGTTGATGCACCTAACCTTGATCGTAAAGTTCAGAAAGAGCCAGTGCCATATTTAGGCGGCGTTGCAATTGCAATCGGAATCGTTGTCGCTTCCTATTCATCTCTTCTCGCCGTTGATTTTTCAATGGAGACTTTTCGCTTAGCAAGTTATGTACTTATCCCAGCTCTTGCAATTGCAGCGATGGGCCTGGTTGATGATTTACGTGGCCTTCAACCTTGGCCTCGTCTCATCGCGCAGACGCTCATGGGAATCGTTGTCGCGATTATCTTGACAGCAACGAACACAATGGGTGTTGCTTTCGATAGTACTTTTCTTAATTATTTTTTCTCAGTGCTATGGATCGTTGGCGTCTGTAACTCCATCAACTTCTTTGACAATCTAGATGGTGGCGCAGCTGGCACCGTCGCCGTCATTACGATCTTTCTCTTCTTTATTGCATACGACCGCCAACAAATTCTCGTTAGCGCCCTAGCAATCGTTACTGCTGGCGCCACGATGGGATTCCTTATCTGGAATCGTGCACCTGCGAAGATTTATATGGGAGATGCAGGAGCGCTCTTTCTTGGAATTATCGTCTCGGTGCTCACTATCCGCGTTAATCCAGGAATCGTCCCTGAAATTAAATCCTTTTCAATTCCACTAGCTCTCATGGCTATTCCAATTCTCGATACAACAGTTGCCGTCTCCTCTCGAATTTATCGCGGTATTTCACCCTTCCAAGGGGGCAGAGATCACCTCTCGCATCGTTTAGTTCGCCTTGGTCTCTCAAGACCTCACGCTGCCTTTGCTCTGTGGGGGCTCGCTGCTTTCTATGGGGCTCTTGCGCTCTCCATCTATTCCTGGCCAGATACCGCTGGATATCCACTCATGGTTTTGGGTGGCCTCTTATGGGTTGGAAAGTTAGTTCTCTTTCTTCGAGTACCCAGCGAATAACCTTGCGAGTAGACTGCAACCATGGCTGATAAAAAAGAACCCGCAGATGATGCTCGCGCAAAGTTTCTAGAAGCGCTCGAGAAGAAGAAGAATAAAGGCGCAGCAAACCCTGCCTCCGGATCAAAGGGCGGCTCAAAGGTAAGCGGTGGACAAGCAACAGGTGGAGCTCCAGGACGTTTCCAACGTAAGTCCGGTTCATCTGGTTCTGCTGCCGGTTAAATCTTCTCACCCGTTGTGAGCGAGCAATTCCTTTTAGAGATTCGAGTAAGACCCAACGCATCGCGTAATAAAGTTGGTGGAACTGTTGGGGATCCGCAACGACTTGTTGTTGCAGTACAGGCACCTGCTGTTGATGGGAAAGCTAATCAAGCAGTTGTCAAAGAGTTAGCAAACGCCTTGGGGCTTCGGGCGAGAGATTTCACTATTGTCTATGGCGAATTAGGCCGCGATAAAAGAATTCTCATTAGCGGAGATATCACTGCAATCGCTTTGAAATGTGAAGAGTTAAAGGGCGCTCCAACGCTTTTATAAACGCGCTACTGGGTTCAGATACAAATAAAGCAAGAGTGGCTCGGGACAGGATCGAACTGTCGACCTCACGATTTTCAGTCGCGCGCTCGTACCAACTGAGCTACCGAGCCAATATGTAATTGTTTAACTAAGTGGTCCTGAACTGCTTAATTATGAAAGAAGAGAGTGTGTGGACACTCTCTTCTAGCGACC
>CANJXW010000053.1 GCA_947478965.1 Candidatus Nanopelagicaceae bacterium
AGGTCCAACTCTTGTTGTAATGGACCCTCGCGGGGCAGGCGCTTTGATTGCGGCAGCTCTCTATCGTGAACCGATGAGAGATATTTTCAGCATCGGCATAACTGGTACCAATGGAAAAACCACGGTCTCAACCCTGTTGTATCAAATCTTTTCACGTGTGGGCAGAGAGACTGGACTCATTGGCACTGTCGAAACACGTATCGGACGAGATCTGTATCCAAGCAAAAGAACTACGCCTGAGGCAACCGATCTCCAACCGTTAATTGCGTCGATGCGCGAGCAGCATATGCGCAACCTCGTGATGGAAGTTTCGAGCCATGCGCTCAAGCTCAAGCGCGTTAAGGGTGCACATTTTAATTTCGTTGGCTTTACCAACTTGTCTCAAGATCATCTCGATTTTCACGAATCGATGGACGATTATTTCGCAGCCAAATCTTCGCTCTTCACTTATGAATACGCAGACTCTGGCTTTATTAATATTGACGATGCACATGGCGAACTCTTATCTAAAAGTTGTGAAATTCCCGTCGTCACCCTTTCTCGCCATAACCATCAAGCGCAGTGGTATTTCGAGCGTTGCGAGATAGATGCACAGGGAGCTCAGATTGCTATCCGAGGCACTGGTGGAATTCTCATTGAAACAAAGACGCAACTTCGCGGTGGCTACAACCTAGATAATTTGCTGATGGCGATTGCTATTGCAAGTGAATCTGGCGTAGACCTTGTTGATATTGCATCGATTGTCCCCACACTTACCGGCGCCGTAGGCAGACTCGAATCAGTCTCGGTCGGTCAAGACTTTGCAGCTTTCGTTGATTACGCACATACTCCAGATGCTGTATCAAACGTACTTGCCACTGCACGCGAGTTCACATCCGGAAAAGTTATTGCAGTTCTTGGATGCGGGGGAGACAGAGACGGTTCCAAGCGACCTCTCATGGGTAGTGCACTCATCTCTGGCTCAGATATTTCCATCTTCACAAGTGACAACCCGCGCTCTGAAGATCCAGAGAAAATCTTGCAAGAAATGGTCGGAGACCTTCTGATTACAGAACCATCAAAGGTCATCATCGATCGCCATGAGGCAATCACATATGCAGTTTCTTTAGCGAGAGCAGGAGATACGCTCTTGCTCCTTGGAAAAGGACATGAAAGCGGACAAGAGATCAACGGAGTTATTACTCCTTTTGATGATCGCCTAGTTCTTGCACAAGCTCTTGAGGCAAAGAAATGATTGCACTTTTAGCCTCTGAAATTGCTCGCATCGTTGGCGGAGAATTACATGGGGATGACGTGCTCATCACCGAGCCACCCGTTTTTTCTTCGCAAGATGTAAAAGTTGGTTCGATATTCCTCGCCCTTGTCGGCGACAAAGCAGACGGCCATGACTTCATCGAAAGAGCATTTGAGAGTGGAGCTGCACTTGCCTTTGTAACTCGCAAAGTCGATCAACGTTGCATCGTTGTTCCTGATGTAACTGTTGCACTTGGCGCACTTGCCGCTCATGTGAGAGAAGCTCTTCATGGGCTAAATGTAATCGCCATTACTGGTTCCCAGGGTAAGACGACAGTGAAAGATCTCCTTGCACAGTTACTTATAACTGTAGGTCCAACGGTTGCGCCTCTTGGCAATTTTAACAATGAACTTGGTGCACCCATCACGCTCCTTCAATCTACGCATGAAACGAAATTTTGCATCCTTGAAATGGGAGCGCGTCATCTTGGCGACATTGCCAACCTCTGTAAGATCGCGCGCCCTGATATCGGAGTTGTCCTAAAAGTTGGAAACGCGCATGTAGGTGAATTTGGTTCTCCTGAGGCTGTGGCTCAAACAAAGTCTGAAATGATTTCATCCCTCCAGTCAGATGCAATTGCAATCTTGGGCCTCTACGATGAATTCACACCGAAGATGAGTTCGCTCCATGTTGGTCAGGTTATTACTTTTGGCGAGACGTCGAAAGCCAATATTCGCGCAACGGATGTTGAAATTCGAGAAGGTCGGGCACATTTTGATCTCGTTACTCCTTCTGGGCGAAGCGCTGTTGGGCTTCGTGTCGTAGGTATCCATCAAGTGGCAAATGCACTTGCCGTTGCAGCAATCGGCTCTGCGCTGGGTCTCTCACTCGACCTGATCGCTGGCTCGCTTTCAACCTCTGACATGCTGAGTAAATGGCGCATGGAAATTCACGAACTAAGTGACCTTCTTCTGATCAATGATTCCTACAACGCAAGTCCTGAAGCTGTTGAATCTGCGCTGCGTACCCTTGTCCTCTTTGCCCAGGAGCGTGGGGGGGAAGCGTGGGCCTTCCTAGGAAAAATGCAGGAACTCGGCGAGTCATCCACCCAAGAACATGCGCGAATTGGCACTCTTGCCTGCGAGATAGGAATTGACCACCTCGTCTGCATTGGAGCACCGGAGTTCGCCCGAGATATCTCTACCTCGAGCACCACAACGGTCCACCTATGTTTGGATCGAAGCGAAGCGCTCGATATCGCTCGAGATTTAGCAAGGGGAGATGTAGTTCTTATTAAAGGTTCACGCTCGGAAGGTCTTGAACTTTTAGCGCAAGGTATTGAGAAACAGTGGATTTTGAGTTTAGAAGATCAAGAAGTTAACGACGGCGATGAGAGGAGAAAGTAAATGAGAGAAATTCTCGCAGCAGGATCGCTTGCTCTCTTCTTCTCTCTCTTTGGAACGCCAGCGCTTATCCGTATTCTGGCCCGCCGAGGGTACGGCCAAATTATTCGCGATGATGGCCCAACATCTCATCACACAAAACGCGGAACGCCGACTATGGGCGGAATAATAATTATTTTTGCAGCTGCAATCTCGTATCTCATTGCTCACCTTATTAGTGGAAATACCATGAGTGTTTCTGCATTGCTCGTGCTTGCACTTGTCTTCGCTCTGGGCTTTATTGGCTTTCTCGATGATTGGCTCAAAGTTTCTCGTCAAAAATCACTTGGCCTGACGGCTAAGCAGAAACTCTTTGGCCAAATATTTTTCGCCTCTCTCTTTGGATATGCAGGCATTCAATTCCCAGATCGAGATGGGCTTTCTCCCATCTCATTAAATCTCTCGACTGTGCGAGATACATCTATCAGCCTTGGCGTAGTTTTCGTAATTATCTGGGTTGCTTTTATGGTTACGGCAACAAGTAATGGAGTCAATCTCACCGATGGTTTAGATGGCCTTGCATCAGGCGCTGCAGTGATGACCTTCCTCGCCTTTATTTTAATTGGCGTATGGGAGTTCGGTCAGAGCTGTGCGGTCTCACCACTTGGCAATTGTTATGCAGTGCGCGATCCACTCGATCTGGCGGTGCTATCGGCATCCTTTGCCGGTGCATGTGCAGGATTTCTCTGGTGGAACGCATCGCCTGCAAAGATTTTTATGGGAGATACCGGCTCACTAGCTCTAGGTGGCGCGCTAGCCGGCATTGCAACATCCCTTCGAATCGAATTATTGCTTATCCCGCTCGGCGGACTCTTTGTCATCATTAGCGCATCCGTGATTATTCAAGTCCTCTACTTTAAAATAAGTGGTGGAAAACGAGTATTTAAGATGGCGCCGCTTCAACATCACTTTGAATTACTGGGTTGGGGTGAGGTAACGATCGTCATTCGCTTCTGGATTATTGCTGGTCTCTGTGTGGCAGCAGGACTCGGTCTCTTCTATGCCCAATGGGTTGCACAGTGACCCTTTCAAAGCTCGAAGGTTTTTCCGGAAAGAAAATTCTTATCCTTGGTGCAGGTGTCACGGGGCAATCGTGCGCACGATTCTTGAAATCTCAAGGAGCCAAGATCGCACTTGCGGATGACCAACTTAGGCACCTAGAAGGCTTTGATGTTGTGCTTGCGAACTCCTGCAGAGTAGAAGATTGGGATCTGGTCCTTGTCTCACCGGGTTGGAAAGAGTCCCATCCTTTGATTGAATCTGCTCGATCACAAGGAATTGAGATTCTCAACGAGATCGATCTTGCATGGGGCCTTCGTGCATCGCGTGCTCCACAACAACGTTGGGTCGCAGTTACTGGAACAAATGGAAAGACAACAACTGTAGAGATGATTGCTGCGATGTTACGCGAAGGTGGTCTTTCTGCCATTGCTTGCGGCAACGTTGGCGAGACGGTCATTGATTGTGTTGAAAAGGGCGATCTCTACGATGTACTTGTATTAGAACTTTCCTCATTCCAATTGCATTGGATGAAAGATCCAGAGTTTGTATCGGTGGCAATTCTCAATATCGCCGATGACCATATCGATTGGCATGGAAGTTTTGATAAGTATGCAGATGCCAAGGTTTCACTCCTTAGCCATACGGAATGCGCGATACTTAATGCGCAAGACCCTGAGGTCGTTACGCGAACTTCGCATTGGCGAGGTCAAAGAGTCTTTTACTCACTTGATACTCCGGCACCTGGCGAAATTGGCGTTGTAGAAGAACTCCTTGTAGACCGCGCCTTCGTCGCAGATGCTCAAGAAGCTGCGATGTTGGCTGAGGTTATCGATGTTGTACCGACAGTTCCTCACAACGTCTCCAACGCTCTCGCTGCCAGCGGTATTGCTCGTTCACTTAATGTGAGCCCAGAGCTCATTCGCAGCGCACTTCAAAAATTTCAACTTGGACGCCATCGCATTGAGAAGGTTGCTGAGGCTGACGGCATTACATGGATCGATGATTCGAAGGCGACAAACCCTCATGCAGCAACAGCATCGCTCCTTTCGGCTCACTCGGTTATTTGGATTGCAGGTGGTTTGGCTAAAGGTGCTCACATGAGCGCCCTGATTGCTCGGACACATCCTCGCCTTAAAGCGGCAATTCTCATCGGCAAGGATCGCGACTTGATTACAAGTGAACTTCGCATGCAAGCGCCACATGTTGAAATATTTGAGATAGATCCGCCCGTTGATTATGAAGTTGGCGGGCAATCCAATTCACTGATGGACAAAGTCGTTGAAAAAGCTATGGAGATCGCAGCTCCAGGAGATACCGTTTTGTTAGCTCCTGCGTGCGCTTCGATGGATCAATTTCTCTCCTACGGTGATCGTGGGGATAGGTTTGCAAGGGCAGTAAGAAAGGTGATGAAAGATGACAACTAAAGTTCACCGCAGCGGAGTTCTTGCGCGGCCTATAACCTCTTTCTATATTCTTGTTGGCGCAACGGTTTCGCTATCTGTTCTGGGTCTGATTATGGTCTTCTCTTCCTCCTCGATCTACTCTCTTGAATCGAAAGGAACAACCTACGCGATAGTTCTTCGCCAATTAATTTTCCTCATTATTTCGGTACCCCTTGCACTGTATGTCTCGAGATTACC
>CANJXW010000054.1 GCA_947478965.1 Candidatus Nanopelagicaceae bacterium
CGGTTCCAACGCGTTGGCCAGGAATAGTCTTCTCCCATTTTGCTAGCGCTTCTTTATCATCGCTCAGCCAGCTTGCCATAGGGGTATCAATCAAACCTGGTGCGATGCTATTTGCTCTGATGCCTCGTGGACCAAAATCTGCAGCGATAGATCGAGTCAAGATAATGACGGCACCTTTTGATGCGCTGTAGAGAGCACGAGTGCGGCCACCACGCAGCCCAGCCGTTGAAGCGATGTTAACAATATTGCCTTTACCGGCAGCGATCATTGCAGGAATAAAGGTACGACAGATAAGAAAAATTCCCTTGACGTTAACGTTCATAATGAGATCAAACTTTTCTTCGCTGACCGTTAAAAGGTCGTGCTCAAAGAAAACTCCAGCACAGTTAACGAGGTGGGTTGGATTGCCAATCGTTTCTGAAAGTTTGTCACGCAGAGCAATAATCTCTGATTCTTGTGTGACATCGACTGCAAACCACAAGGCTCCTGGTATCTGCTGTGCGATCGCTTCAACTTTCTCTGCACTTTTATCAATCAGAACAACTTGGTAGTTTTGGGAAGCTAGCTTCTTAGCCACTCCCTCGCCGATTCCTCCACCAGCACCTGTAATCAGGGCAATATTCTTCATTTTCTTCTCCCAATCGCGCTCATCCATAGTTCGTAAAGTGGCTCTGATGCCGCCTTTGTCGAAGCCATTACTCCGCCTTTTTGCGGAAAGAGGTTTACTTCACCTTCTTCATCCCAGACCACGCCACCTGCTTCGTGAACTATGAGAATAGATGCTAAATGATCTATCGGACTAAATTCAGCAACAACTGAACCAACTCCGCGGCGCAGCGCAACTCCTACCATCGTAAGAGTTCCTGAACCCATAACTCGAGTTGTGCAGAAATTTTCAGCTAGCCCATCAATCAGTGCGTACATTCCGGGCCAAGGTTTATGTGCAGCAAGTTCGGTAGATACGATCCGGCTACCTAGTGGATTTTCAATATCGCCTTGATCTTCTATGACAATGGGAGTTCCGTTTCGCTTAGCTCCCTTGCCTCGCTGTGCTTCAAAGATTTCATTGCGCCATGTATCAATCACAATGCCAACGAGTGGAGTCCGGTTAAAGGCAAGACCAAATGAGAACGAAGTCCAAGGAAGATGGTTTGCAAAGTTCGTGGTTCCATCTATTGGGTCGAGGTACCAAGAAGCCATGTCTTCCTCGAATTTTCCGCCCATCTCTTCTCCGACAAAGTTATGGCCCTTGAAATTTGCAGAAATTACTTCACGGACATGTGCTTCGATTAAAACATCAATCTCTGTAACAAAATCTGCAGCGCTCTTCTTAAAGGTAATCTCACCTGGCTCCATAGTGCTCGCCGCGTGAATCGCCCACTTTCCGAGAATCCGTGCAACATCCATCGCACGATCTACTTCAACCTCATCAAGGGTCGTTTTCTGGGCTCCGGAAATATCTAAGGTAGGGCTTTCAGAGATAATTTTCTGCAGCTCTTTAAAGTGAGTAGTCACAATGAGATCGATTCCGATCGCAACTGCCCAACGCAGAGTTGGGAGATCATCAATTTCAGAGGATGCAACTTTCACGCCTAACCCGTGGGCAGCCTTGACTGTTTTCTGTGTAATGAGGGAATAGTCAGCGAATAAGAATTCGGGGTTGAGGGATTCAAAATCTTCACGTGATGGAGCCGCGATCTTTGTCCATAGCTCCATGATGTGTGCTTGATCGGAGAGAGATCGAATCATCGCGAGTGACTCTTCATCTCCAGACCAAAAAATCTCAATTGCCTGAAGAGACAATTTCGAAACCACGCGATATAGCTCGCCTGCAGAGTGCACGCTCTCGATATTAACTTTGATGGCGTTAGCACCCAGGTTTAGCGCTTCTTGAACAAGGTCAATGAACCCAGAACTCAGTAACTGAGCTTCGTTAAATTCTGCACAGATCAAAGGTGTTGTCATGAAATTATCCCTTGTTCATTAAGAGACGGCGATCGCATCGACGACAAAGATAAGAGTCTCATTGGGTCCGATGGGCCCTCCCCCTGCTGCGCCATATCCAAGTGAAGATGGAATAACCAGAAGGCGGCGACCTCCAACTTTCATGCCTGGAATACCTTGTTGCCATCCCTCAATTACGTTAGCGAGTGGAAAAGTCGCTGGAGATTTTCCGCTCCATGACGATTCAACAACTTTTCCTGTAGACCAAGCCATCAAGGTGTAATGAACGGTCATTGTTGAAGAAGCAACTGCTTCAGCCCCAGTGCCGAGAATAATGTCTTTGATTGCAAGCTCAGCGGGGGCATCGCCTGATGGGGCGCCAAGTGTTGGTGCTTCTCCCGCGTTTTCGGTAACCGTTGGTAAGTTCATTTATTTCCTTTCGCAGATAGGGCAATCTACCCCAAGATAGCCACTAAATATATGGCCAGTCGTCGTACGATTGCCTTATGCAATCTATCGCCGAATTCAACAGTCGATTAGCTCAGAAAATTACAGCTGCTGTTTCAACTATGTGGTGCGCCTATCTCTTTGCGCTCTTGGCGTTAATCTCACTACCAGCAGCGATTCGTACTGGCGATCTTGTCATCATCATCGCTTGGATTGCGCAAACATTCCTACAGTTGGTCTTGCTCTCAATCATTATGGTCGGGCAGAACGTGTCGGCAAGCGCCGTTGCACAGAAAATTGATGAGACTCATTCAGTATCGCTTCGGGAATTCGAATTAGCGAAAGAGGCGCGAATTTTGGCCAACCAAGAGCTAGCAGACATCAAAGATTTAACCCGTGAAGTGCACGAAGCTCTTAAGGGGCTAAAAGAGCGAGAATAGAACTTTACTTAGATTCTTTTGTTCCAATTTCTCGCACAAGTTTAAATTCGCCGCCACCGAGCTGTCCTTGCTCTCCATATAGCTCAAGTTTTGTCCGAGTATCTGCAATATCTAGATTACGCATTGTGAGTTGACCGATGCGATCAACAGGGCCAAATGCTGCATCTTCTGTGCGCTCCATCGACAACTTATCTGGGTGATAACTCAGCGCGGGACCGGTTGTGTTTATTACTGAAAAGTCATCACCTCTGCGCAGGCGAAGAGTAACTTCGCCGGTAACAACAGATGCAACCCAACGTTGAAGTGATTCGCGAAGCATCAATGCTTGCGGATCGAGCCAGCGACCTTCGTAGAGAAGTCGTCCCAATCTGCGACCTTCGGCATGGTAGTTGGCGATGGTGTCCTCGTTATGAATTGCGCTCACAAGTCGTTCGTAAGCAATAAAGAGAAGAGCCATGCCTGGCGCTTCATAAATACCACGGCTCTTAGCTTCGATAATTCTGTTTTCAATCTGATCTGCCATTCCAAGTCCGTGACGACCACCGATTGCATTGGCTTCATTCATAAGAGCCACAACATCGTCGATTCGCTTGCCGTTGATGGCAACGGGACGGCCCTGATTAAAGGTAATTGTGACATCTTCGGATTCAACCTTTACTGCTGCATCCCAGAAGCGAACTCCCATAATCGGAGTAACAATCTCGATCGAAGCATCTAGGTTTTCGAGATTCTTTGCTTCATGAGTTGCGCCAAGAATATTTGCATCTGTGGAATAAGCCTTTTCGGTGCTATCTCGATAAGGAAGATTGTTGGCCACGAGCCATTCAGACATTTCCTTACGTCCGCCGAGTTCGCGCACAAAGTCAGCATCGAGCCATGGCTTATAAATTCTTAGATTTGGGTTAGCTAATAAACCATAACGGTAGAAACGTTCAATATCGTTTCCTTTGTACGTTGAACCATCTCCCCAAATTTCAACGTTATCCTGCAGCATCGCCCGAACGAGCAAGGTTCCGGTCACTGCGCGTCCAAGTGGAGTTGTATTAAAATATTGTTTTCCACCAGAGCGAATATGGAAAGCTCCGCAGGCGATTGCAGCAAGGCCTTCTTCTACAAGTGGCGTCTTGCAATCGACGAGGCGTGAAATCTCTGCGCCATATTCCTTTGCACGATCTGGTACTGAGTCGATATCTGGCTCGTCATATTGTCCGAGATCTGCCGTATAGGTACATGGAACTGCACCTTTGGCGCGCATCCACGCAACAGCAACCGAGGTATCTAACCCTCCAGAGAATGCGATACCAACTTTTTCACCTACGGGAAGCGATGCAAGGACCTTTGACATGGGTTAAGTCTAACTCTTGATAAGGCCCGCCAGTACAGGTTTTACGCTCCAGAGATTGATCATCTCCTGATATCGAGTCTTATCGGCCACATCTGCTTGCGCACCAGTCTTTACTGCGCGAATCATCAGATTTCTGGGGGTGTGTTCGCCACCAATGAATTCAATTGCTTCAACTCGATACCCATTCATTTTGAGAATCTGCATGCGAAGTGAATCGGTAATCAGATCACCCAACCGCTCTTTCATAATCCCGTGGCGAGTAATCATCGACCATGGTTCGGGGGTATCGCTCATTTGCGCTTGAATATCGTGCTGACAACATGGTGCAACAAGTATGAGAGGCGCACCGGTATTGATCGCCCATGCAATTGCATCGTCAGTGGCTGTATCGCAGGCATGGAGGGCTATTGCTATATCTGCGGATTGAAGTGTTGTTTGCGAGATTTCTTCAGCGCGAAATTCCAGAGTTGAAGAGATACCGAGCTTCTTGGCGATCTCATTATTTCTTACTCGTGCACTTTCTCGAATATCAATTCCAATTACTTTGACAGGAATATCGTGCGCACGGAGATACTGGTGAGCGGCAAATGTCAGATAGGCGTATCCGCATCCAAGATCAACAATCGCCAAAGGTTTTTCTTCACTTGGTTTAACTATGTGACCAGCATCGATTGCGCTGTTCAAAGTAGGAATGAGTAGCCTGAGAAATTCCTCAACCTGGCGATACTTATCTTGTTTAGATGGCTTAACTTTTCCAGAGCTATCTGAGATTCCGACCTCAATGAAGAAAGGGTCTGCTGGATCCAGTAATCGAGACTTTGTTCGATCATGGCTTAGGATCTGCTCATTTTTTGCGCTTGTTCGGTGAATGAGCGGTTCACCTTTTTTAGTTATTCGCAGAGAGAGTGAACCCTCGCTATGTTCAACTAATATATTTGCATAGCCACCATTGATAAGAGATTTTGCATCAAACTCTTGGGGAAGGTAATTCTTCGTTGTCATTTGCCGGCCATCAGAATGGCTAACCTGGATATGCAGTTGATCTCTTATGAGGACGGGGCGAAGGTCTAATCGTTCTGAGGGGGTTTCCATATTCCTTCGACGTCCTGATAGGACCGCGCGCACCAAAG
>CANJXW010000055.1 GCA_947478965.1 Candidatus Nanopelagicaceae bacterium
CCGTTCAGTCTCGCAGCTCTCTGGTGGACAACGTCAAGCGGTAGCAATTGGGCGAGCAGTCTCATGGGCGAGCAAAGTGATTATTCTCGATGAACCAACAAACCACTTGGGCGCTCGACAAGCTGGTGAAGTTCTTGCTGTTATCAAAGCAGCAAAGGCACGCGGGCTAGGCGTTGTCTTCATCTCACACACCCTGCCACACGTTCTTGCGGTGACAGATCGCATCGTTGTGCTTCGTTTAGGCAAGATCGTGGCTGATGCACCGACTAGTACCTTCGACGCGGAGAGCTTGCTAGGTACTATTACCGGCTTGATCGACTAGTTCTTATATCCTTGAAAGATATGAACCTCAAGAAGACCACGCGTCCAACGATGCGTGAAGTCGCCTCTCTTTCAGGCACAAGTCTCAAAACTGTTTCCCGCGTCTTTAACTCTGTGCCAACGGTAGATCCAATTTTAAAAGATCAGGTACTCAAGGCTGCTAAGAAACTCAATTACGTCCCCAATATGACAGCCGGATCATTGCGCCGAACAAATGGCAAGACAAATACCATCGGAATTTTGCTCGAAGATATCTCTAACCCGTTCTCGTCTGCTTTGTATCGAGTCTACGAAAATTTTGCCTCAGAACATGGTTACATGATTATCGCTGGAAGTTTAGATGAAGACGCCAATCGAGAGATTGAGTTAGTTAATCTCTTTATTTCAAGGCGGGTGGATGGGCTGCTAATAGCTCCCTCGGGCAAAGATCATGCCTATCTCAAGCGAGAGATGCGCAATGGGGTTCACTTTGGATTTATCGACCGGCCGCCCGTTAACTTTTCTGCTGATGTAGTCCTTTCGACAAATCTTGAAGGATCATTTGAGGCGGTTAAACATCTCATCAGTTTCGGGCATACAAGGATTGCCTATCTTGGAGACAGCCCCGATATTTACACTGCGCAAGAGCGATATGCAGGATATGTAAAAGCGATGAAGGATCATAAAATTGCGATTGATCCTAAATTAGTTTTCAAAGGTTTTGAATCGCAAGACCAGGCTGTCGCCTCGCTCCGTGATCTACTGAAAAGCTCTGATGCGCCAACTGCAATTTTTGCAAGTCAGAACCTGCTTACGATGGTTGTGCTCAAAGCCTTAAGCGCGCAAGGGCTTCAGAGAAAGATTGCAGTAGTTGGTTTCGATGATTTACCTGTCTCGGAACTTCTTATACCCGGTGTAACTTTAGTAAAACAGAATCTCGCTGAGATTGGACGCCTTTCAATCGAGGCGCTCTTAAATCGCATCGATGGAGATACTTCTAAATTCGCAACGACTGTAGTCCCGACTACCTTAATTCCTATGGGATCGGGCGAAATTAAGCCTAGGTAGGCCTTTGGCGATGAACTAACTCACAATCCCGCGGCTCTCTAAGGCGAATTTCGCAAGAAATTCTCAGCAAAATGCCATTTAATTGTCCTACTCAAAGTTGCCAAATTGGCAGGTCTTGAGATTTCCGATGAAAGGGAAAAACCTTGCGCAGCTCAAATCCAGTTCTAATTCGTTCAGGTCGTGGCTTTGCTCAAATGGATCCAACTCGCTTAACTGACGATTCACTCGAAGCAGCATATGCAGCGCCAGCTGCATCCTCACTTCGCACAGGACGCATGACTATCGAAGATGTCACCATGCGTACTGCATCACTCTTTGCCATTCTCGTTGCAGTCGGAGCGGTTGCATGGGGCTTAAATAGCCCAAGCCTTGCAATGGTTGGGTTCCTTGGCGGCTTTGTTCTTGCACTCATCAATACTTTTTCAAAGACTGTACGCCCTGCACTCGTAATGACATATGCAGCGTTCCAGGGTCTTGCACTTGGCTCAATTAGCCATGTCATGAATGACTTCTATCCAGGAATTGTAAGCCAAGCAGTCATTGCGACAATCTGTGCATTCGGTGGAATGCTCGTTGCATACCGCAGCGGCAAGATTCGCGTTACACCTAAGTTCACTCGTGTTCTCATAGGATCACTCCTTGGATATCTTGTCCTTGGAATCATCACAATGTTTACAGGTGCGCCAACTGGTGGCGCCGGTGCTCTTATCGCAGTATTTGGCGTGGCACTCGCAAGCTTCTTTATCGTTCTCGATTTCGATCAGATTCAACGCTCGATCGCACAAGGTGCACCAGAATCAGAATCATGGCGCGCAGCCTTTGGCTTGATGGTTACCTTGGTCTGGTTGTATATGGAAGTCCTTCGCTTGATCTCAATCCTGCGAAGTGGTGACTAATACTAAAAGTTAGATAAGTTTTACAAATTACCCGAGGCGAGAATTTCTTGTCTCGGGTAATTTCATTGCTAGACCAAGGGCAATAGCGATCACGATTCCAGAGATAACAAATGAGGCGTGATAGCCGTAATAGTCCGAAATTAAGCCAACAACAATGGGCCCCACCATCATGCCCGCATCTCCCGCCATCTGAAAGAGCGCAAGGACTTGGCCGGCCTTGCCTTTAATGACATCCCCGACGATATTTGCTGGAGTCGTTCCAAGGAATGACCCACCAAGGCCCAAGATGCACATTGAGAGGATGTACATCCATGGGTTGATGGTGAAGACCAAGAGAAGTACGCCCATTGTGACGATCGATGAGCCTAAAACCGCTGCATAGCGTCGACCTTTAACATCTGAAAGCTTGCCTGCATAAAGTAAGAAGGCGCCTTGAAATATGGCTGAAATGGTAAAGCCATAACCGACAACTGCTGCGCTTGAATTGAGATCTTCGGTGACAAAGAGAGGAAGGACGGATGATCGAAGTCCCATAAGAACCCAACTTGTAGCAAATGAAAGCACGAGAGCAACGCGATATGGAGCCAGAGCCAAAGCATCTCGTAACCTTGTCGTGCTCTGTTCAAGTGCTCCAGAATCCCGCCCTTGCAAATGTTCGCCCGTTAAAAAGAAGAAGGCAATTATTCCTGCGATAAGAAGAGTGATCGAATAGACAAAGAATGGCGCCCGAAGTGAAATTGCCGTGAGCGCCCCTCCAATAGCAGGACCAGCCATTCCACCCAAGAGAAATGCTCCGTTATATACAGATTGCGCGCGACCTCGGTGGTCATCGCCGACTGAACGAACTACAACTGATCCTGCTGCAACAGAGAACATCGATGAGCCAAGACCGCCTGCTGCGCGGAAGATTAAAAGTTGCTCATAACTTTGTGCTAAACCGGCAAGTGCAACAGAGATGGAGACTAGTAAAACCCCTGCTGCGAATACCGCTCTTTCGCCAAATTTATCAACAAGTTTCCCAGAAACTAGCCCTGAGGAAAAACGAGCAACAGCGAATGCAGAAACGATAAATCCTACTTGGGTATGGCTAACACCAAATGAACGCGCAAAGACGGGAATAGCGGGAATTACTATCCCAAATCCGAGCGCAACAAAGAACGAAGCAAAAACTACAATTCGTATCTCACGGGGAAGTTCTTTCAGCGGTGATTTATACAAAGTCAGATTTATCCGAGCGCTTCGCCTGCTGCATCTTCACGAGCCGATGCGTAATCCTTATTGGTACGAAGCGGTACTTCACGCAAGAAGAGGGCGAAGATAAATCCAATGGCAGTCACAGGAGCTGCTGCAAGGAAGACGATATGGAAAGAACTTACAAATGCATCAAGCGCAGTGCTTTGAATGACAGGTGGAAGTGCAGCAAGTGCCGCTGTGTTGTTTTGAATTCCATCGAGCGCAGCTCTATCGAAGCCTTCAACTGCTGAAGGATTTGATTGTGCAAGTGCTTGGAAGTTTGTAGTGAGGTAGTGGCCAAGTCGGTTGGTCAAGATTGTCCCGAAGACAGCTGTACCAAAGACGCTACCGAGTGAACGGAAGAAGGTATTTGAGCTTGTTGCAACGCCCATATCCTTGAAATCAACTGAGTTCTGCAGCGCAATAACGATTGTCTGCATCGATAATCCGAGGCCTGCGCCAACCATGATCGCATAAATTGAAAGTTGCCAAAAGGGTGTATCGCGATCAAGAGTCGACATCAGTGCGATTCCCACGGTCATGATTGCAGCGCCTGCAATAGGGAAGCGTTTGTAATGACCATGTTTTGATATTTGCTTACCGCTGATGATCGAAGTTGGAACGATTCCAAGCATGAGAGGGATTAATTTAAGCCCAGCCTCTGTTGCGGTGTTGCCCTTAACAACTTGGAGATAGAGAGGAAGCATCAAAATTGCTCCGAACATACCTGCACCAATAATAAATCCAAGTATTGAAGTTAGCGAGAAGGTGTGATTCTTAAAGAGAGATAAAGGAAGGATTGGTTCAACGGCCTTTGTTTCCCACTTTAAAAAGAGAAGCGAGAGAATTATTCCACCTGTGAGATAGATAATTGTGCGCGAATCAGACCAACCATTCTGTGGTCCATAGATTGATACTGCTAGTAATGTCGAACAAACGGCGGTTACCATCAAAATCGCACCGAGATAATCAATCTTATGTTCGCGCTTAACCTTAGGGATATGTAGAACAGCAGAAGTTACGAGTAGTGCTGTGATACCAAAAGGAAGGTTGATGTAGAAAATCCAGCGCCAGCCAGTAACGCCAAGAATGGTGGCATGGTCTGAGAAGAATCCGCCAAGGAGCGGTCCAGCAACAGATGAAAGTCCCCACACTGCGCCGAAGTAACCTTGATAGCGACCACGTTCACGCGGAGGAACAATGTCACCGATGATGACGAAAGTCAGCGCCATAAGCCCACCGGCGCCAAGTCCCTGAAGCGCTCGAGTTGCAATTAACTGTGACATATTTTGTGATGCACCAGCTAGGAAAGATCCAAGCAGGAAAGTTACGATCGCAAATTGAAAGACGGGGCGACGGCCATAAATATCTGAGATTTTTCCATAGAGTGGCGTTGAAGCAGTTGATGCCAAGAGATACGCGGTAACAACCCATGTGTAATGGTTTAACCCATCGAAATCTTCCACAATACTTTTGAGGGCAGTTGAAACGATTGTCTGATCAAGCGCTGCCAAGAGCAGGCCGGTCATAAGGCCACCCAAGATGACCATAATTTCCTTATGGGTGTGTGTTTTTACTGGACCGTGATCTGTCATGGGGGCACCTTTCAAAGGCATTTATATCGAGTTGGAATCACATGGTGTGTGGAATACGAGTAAGTTTACTCTGTGAAATCAGTGATTGCAGATGACCTCGTAAAAACATATCGAGATGGTGAAGTAAAAGCCCTCGACCACTTAAGCCTAGATGTTGAAGAAGGCACCGTTC
>CANJXW010000056.1 GCA_947478965.1 Candidatus Nanopelagicaceae bacterium
TCAACATCAACTTTTGCCGCTTCTGGTTTACGCAAGATCGCAAGGATGTCTACATTTGCTGCTCCGCGTGAAAGAAGATTTGCTTTAAGCCATGAGAGTGTAAGACCGGAGTCCACGATATCTTCGACGATGAGAATATTACGCCCGGTGATATCGCGGTCTAGGTCTTTGAGGATGCGAACAACTCCGCTTGATTTAGTTCCAGAACCATAGGATGAAACCGCCATCCAATCCATTTCGATGTGGCGTTGCATTGCGCGTGTTAAATCTGCCATCGCCATAATCGCGCCTTTGAGTACTCCTACGAGTAAGAGGTCGCGATCTTTATAATCTTCATCTACGCGAGCAGCAAGTTCTGCAACTTTTGCGCGGAGTTCTTCTTCGCTGACAATGACGCGTTCTACATCGTTTCCAACTGCAGCTACATCCACCTGAGGAGCTCCTTTTGCGGTTTGTTTATTCGCGGGCTAAGAGCGAAAGTCTGCCCGACATTCGACTCACCTTCACACCACCTGGCAGGCTTATCACCCCTTGACCGTGCCAAGAAGTGACCAAAGCCTCAACTCCAGCGATGTGATCGGCTGAAATCGACCCGTGCGGGGCTCCTTGGGCGTAGATCGCGCTCCTGAGGATGCGAGTTCGAACCGCCTTTGGCATCGCTTCAAGGGTTTTGCAGTCGAGATCTGCCAGATCCAGACCTGCCATGGCGCTCTGAGCCATCTCATCTAGGGCATCTGCATCATCGCGAAGGAGAGCTGCGCTTCGGGCAAGAGCTGCAGATATTCCTGGCCCAAGTTTCTCCTCCATCATAGGGAGAATTTCATTACGCACACGAACTCGTGAAAACTCTAAGGACTGATTATGCGGATCGTTCCAAAAATCTAGATCAAGCTCTTTACACGTTGCAACAGTTTCTTCTCGAGTAAGACTAAGAAGCGGGCGAATATATTTTCCATTGACAGGCGCCATGCCAGAGAGTGAACGCGTACCAGAGCCTCGAGCTAATCCAAGGAGAACGGTCTCTGCTTGATCATCTCGTGTGTGCCCTAAGTAAATTTCTTGAGCACCATTTTCAGTGAGTACTTCATCAAGCGCTAAATATCTTGCAGTTCGTGCATCAGCTTCGATTCCAGCGTTTTGCACAACGTTAACTTTCTTTATGATGACTTTCTTGTATCCCATTGCTACAAGTTGATTATGAACGCGCTCGGCTTGTTCGCCTGAACCGACTTGTAATTGATGATCAATTGTTACGGGAATAACTGTGATCGCTTGTGCTTCTGCCTCTTTGAGTAATGCATAGGCAAGTGCTAGCGAATCGGCCCCACCAGAAACTGCGACAAGAACAATATCGCCGGGTTCTCGCAATTGGAGATATGGGCGCACTGCATTACGTAATGCAACTACAGCGCTGGTCATGAGAGAACTCTAGACCCGACCACCAAATGGCATAAGCCCATTAACGCTATAAATACTTGAATAGAGAAGGCCGGCGTTCTTCGAGTTGGCCTCCCACATCATTCCATTGCCCGCATAGATTGTGATGTGATGGATTGTCGAGATTGTTCCTTTATAGGAGTAAAAGAGGAGATCTCCAGGTACAAGTTCGTTGAGTGAAACATGCTTGGTATACCCCGAATAGAGGGCAGAGTTAAGCCGATCCCAGTTTGGCCAAGACAAACCTGCTGATTTATATGCGGCATAGACAAGCCCAGAACAGTCAAATGAGTTAGGGCCTTCAGAGCCCCAGATATATGGCTTGCGAGCAGTTACTTGCTTCTTTGCATAGGCGACAGCGAGAGCTCGTTGACCTTCGGAAGAACGCGTGGTGGAGCGACCTTTAAAGCCAATATCTGGCCAAATCTTCTTCTGCCCAGGTGTCGTAGCAGCAGTATTCGCCAGACTCTCTTCAAGTAAGGCAAGAGCTCTCTGTTGTTCAAGAGTGATGCGAACTTTCTTCGCGCCAGCTAAATCTTTTGCAAGTTGATTTTGGATCGCTTGGAGTTTATCGACCTCTTTTTGCTGAAGAGCGCGGGCATCATCTGCAACTTTTTTAGCCGCAGCAACTTTTGCGGTAGCAGTCTCCTGTCTTGCTTTTGCTTCATCTGCTAATTTCTTAGCTGCCTTTGCAGCGACTTCAGCTGCTTTATATCTATCAAGTGCAAGAGTATTTTGCGTTCCCAAAGTATTGAGAGTTGAAATCTGATCAATAAGATCTTGTGGGCCATTTGCGCTAAGCAGCGGTTCGATATCGGTCATACTTCCGCCCATGACGTAAGCACCCACAGCTAGCTTTCCAATAACGCGATGGGCAGCAATGACAGATAGAGCAGTCTCTTGTGCATGTGCCGCTGCGGCTTGGGCTGCAGAACGAGCAATCGCTAACTCTTTCTGTGCCGCTACATAGAGACCTTGCGCTGCATTTGCCTTAGCAGTCAGTGTTCGCAGAGTTTGATTTGCTGCTGCAAGTTTCTTCGCTGCTGCATCTGCCGCTGCTCTCTTTGCAGCTTCGACTTTCTTTGCAGCTTCAATTTGAGCGAGAGTTGGTTTGGGAGTTTTAGCAATTGCCGGGGTCGCCGAAAGCATCAAGCCAAAGATCATGGCAAGGGCGAGCAACTTCTTCTGGCTAGGCACAAAAACCTCCGGGGTTATGCCTTTTAGAATAAATCAGTCACAGCAATTTTTATGCACTTTGCGGCAAGTGTCGCTAGTTGGCTACATCTCTACGCCAGAAGAGGATCGTTGCGACAATCGCGCCGACGCCAACATAAATAGATCCCATTCCAAGGGCATGCGAATATGAAACATCTACCGTTCCGCCTGATGCGATCGTGGAGAGCTGGCTTCCTGGGAGATAGTCGAGAGTGCTCGGCTTTACCGCGCCGATAATGTTTTCAATAATAAGCAACCAGAGGACGCCTATAGAGATTGAGCTAATGGGTGAGCGGAGAAGAATTCCAAGAGTCATCCCGATGATGCCAAATCCAAGGATCGAGATAAACACATTGAGAAGTGTCTGAGCGATTGCATGCCATCCATCTGCGCTAAACCAGAGAGCAGTGGAGACATCTTTCGTGCCGGCCAAGATATACGAGAGTCCGATAGCAACAATTGCGCTCACGAGAGTCATCAAGATTGCGAAGAGTTTCATTGAAATCAATTTTCCGGCCAGGAGTTTTACGCGTCCTGGTTGTCTTAGCAAAAGATTACGAAGAGTTCCGTAGGTGTACTCCTGGGCTGTCTGCGAAGCAAAGACGCAGAGCGCGATGACTCCGAGGAGCGTACCGACGCTTGAAAACGCTTGTGTTGCACCTTGTGGAAGAGCGAGCATCTCGCGAGTAATTTTAATTCCGCGGTCACCATTGCCTTGAGGCGAATCGATTAGCAAGAAGAGCAGTGATGAGACCAGGCCACTAAAGAAGGTGACTGCGCCAAGGGTTCCAAGGAGGAGCGTTGGTCGACGAAGTTTTCGCCATTCTGCAAATACGACGCGGATCATTTCTTATCTCCAGTCATTTCGAAGAATGTTTCTTCTAGGTTTGGAAGTTGTGGCGAGAGCTGGGTCAAGGTAATTCCCGCTTCAAATGCTTTCTTATTGAGAACTCCGGCCCATTCAGATGGTCCTTCGATATGTGCGACCCCTGCACGGATTGTTCCGGTATGCCCATCAGCTATTGCGATCTCGATAATTTTCTCAAGGTCACCAGGATTTGTTCCTTGAACAAGAATGTACGGTTGTTGTTGAGCGAGAAGGTCCTGGATTGGGCCTGCAAATACAACGTCACCTTTACGGAGCATCACCAAGTGATCGCTGATGATTTCAAGTTCCGAAAGTAAGTGGGATGAAACAAAGACTGTTGTGCCGTTATCTGCAAGTGAGCGAAGTAAGGCACGAACTTCTTGGATACCTTCTGGATCTAAACCATTTGTTGGTTCGTCAAGAATAAGAAGCTGCGGGTTAGGCAAGAGCGATGCTGCAATTCCAAGGCGTTGTTTCATTCCGAGTGAATACGTTTTGTATTTTGATTTTCCGCGAGCACCAAGGCCAACTTTTTCAAGAAGTTCATCTACTCGCTCAAGTGGAAAGCCACCCAACGTCGCAAGAACGCGAAGATTTTCAGCCCCAGATAGCGCTGGATAGAAGGCAGGGCCTTCGATCATTGCGCCGACTCGAGGAAGATATTTTTCAGGCTCATTAATAGAGGTGCCGAGGATCTCGCCTGTTCCACCTGTTGGTGAGATCAAGCCAAGGAGCATGCGAATCGTTGTGGTCTTGCCGGCACCATTGGGACCTACAAACCCGCACACGGAGCCGAGAGGTACTTGGAAATTAGCGTGGGATACCGCAAAACCTGTCTCATATTTCTTACTGAGATCGGTGACGGAGATTGCGAGGTTGCTCATGTAGGGAATATACCTTTCGGAGCCTAAGATTTACGCCATGAGCAACGAATCCTGGGGTTATCAGCCTCGCAATGAACGCAAAGCACCTGATTGGGATCTCAATCCCCAGACTCATGCTGTTCGTGCGGGGTTAGCCCGTTCAGGTTTCGGTGAAACTTCTGAGGCTCTTTATCTCAATAGCGGCTTTACATATACCTCTGCGCAAGAAGCTCTCGATTCTTTTGCTGATGAGACAGACCATTTCCTTTACAGCCGTTTCCATAACCCAACCGTTGCGATGTTTGAAAAACGCCTCGCTGCGATTGAAGGTGCAGAATTTTGTGTTGCAACTGGTTCGGGCATGTCTGCGATGTTCGCATCTGTTGCATGCTTGGTAAGCGCAGGTGATCACATAGTCGCATCTGCCTCAATGTTTAGTTCTTGTTACGTCGTCCTTACCGAAATTTTGCCCAAGTGGGGCGTGACGATCAACCTCGTTAAAGGAAATGATAAAGCTGCTTGGGAGAGTGCTCTGAGCGTTCCGACTAAGGTCGTCTTTATTGAGACTCCAAGTAATCCATTGATGGATATCGTTGATATTAAAATAGTAAGCGATCTGGCACATAAAGTTGGAGCAACCGTAATTGTTGACAATGTCATGGCTTCACCTGTTCTGCAGAAACCACTTGAGCTCGGTGCCGATGTTGTTATGTATTCAGCAACTAAACATATTGATGGACAAGGACGCGTTCTTGCCGGCGCAGTTCTTGGATCGTTCTCATATATTCATGAACACTTGATTCCATTTAATCGTCACACTGGTCCATCGCTCAGTCCATTTAATGCATGGGTACTTGTTAAATCACTTGAA
>CANJXW010000057.1 GCA_947478965.1 Candidatus Nanopelagicaceae bacterium
ATCCATCACTGATTGACTTCGAGAAAGTTCGCGCAATCTGCGACGAAGTCGGTGCAATCATGTGGGTCGATGCAGCGCACTTCATCGGTCTTGTTGCAGGAAAGGCGATTCCATCTCCTGTTCCTTATGCAGATGTCGTCTCTTTCACAACACATAAAGTTTTGCGCGGCCCACGTGGCGGAATGATCTTGACGAAGGCAGAGCATGCTGCAGCAATCGATAAGGCGGTCTTCCCTGGAATGCAGGGTGGACCAATCATGTCTGCAGTTGCAGGCAAAGCTGTTGCCCTCAAAGAGTGCGCAACGCCTGCCTATCAAAAGTATGCAAAAGATGTCATTGTCAATGCGCAAGCCCTTGCAGCAGCCCTAGAAACAGAAGGTATGCGCGCAGTTTCAGGCGGTACGCAAACTCACCTCGCATTGATGGATATTCGCAGCACTGGAATTACCGGAAAAGTTGCGGACGAGCGTTGTGGCCGTGCAGGAATCGTTATGAATAAGAACTCGATTCCATATGACCCAGAGAAGCCAGGAATAACAAGTGGTATTCGCGTTGGTACTCCAGCGACTACGACACAAGGCATGGGCGTTGAAGAGATGAAGGTTATTGCTTCAATGATTTCGCGAGCTATTAAAACTGATGATGAGAAGACGTTGCATGCCATTAAGGATGAAGTACATACCTTGACTGCTCGTTTTCCTATCTACAACGCGTAGGCCTTTGCAGATTTCATGCGCGAATATTTAGTCACACTCCTGTTGGCAGCAGCGCTTTGCTATGTCATCACTCCTTTTGTACGAAAGCTCGCGATTCGCCTTGGCGCTGTTGGTGTGATTCGAGAGAGAGATATCCACATAACCCCAACTCCGCGTTGGGGAGGGCTCGCAATGTGGATTGCAATGTCGTTGACTTTATTGATCGTGAGCAATCTTTCGCTTGTCGGCAAATCAATTGGCCATGACGCCCAAGGAATTTTTCTCGCTGGAACATTTCTTGTGATTCTCGGTATGGCAGATGATCGCTTTGAATTAGATTCCATTACAAAACTTGCCGGGCAAGCAATGGCCGCAGGTATTTTACTTCTCTACGGAGTTCAAATTCTCTGGCTACCTATTAACGGTGTAACTCTCTTGCCAACAAGCGTTGGTCAACTTGTCACCGTTCTTATCGTTCTTGTCATTATTAACGCGGTGAATTTTATTGATGGACTCGATGGGCTAGCAGCAGGAATTGTCGCTATTGCAGGGACAGCATTCTTCGCCTTTGCCTACTTATTAACAGTCATTTACGGGTTTAATCGTGCAGGTGCGCCTTCGCTCATAACCGCTATTGCAATCGGCGTTTGCATTGGATTTTTACCTCACAACTTTTATCCAGCAAGAATCTTTATGGGGGATTCAGGTTCAATGTTCTTGGGCTTGATGCTTGCAGCATCTGCAATTACCTTAACTGGCCAAGTAGATCCCAATGCCATTTCTGCCGAAAAATTAGGACCAGCCTTATTGCCGCTCCTGCTTCCCTTTGCAGTTCTTGCAATTCCACTTGCAGATTTAGGACTTGCAATCTTGCGCAGATTACGGGCAGGAAAATCTCCTTTTGCATCCGATAAAGAACACCTACATCACAGGATTATGCGAGCCGGCAATACACAAATTCGCACTGCAGCGATTATGTATCTCTGGACAGCAACGATCGCATTTCCAGTTTCGATTTCAGCATTTGCGCCGCTCTGGGTTGTTGCAATATTTGCAGGTGCACTTCTTTCATTTACCACCTATTTCTCACAGAGAAAATCTAAGAGTTTGGTTGCATCTCAATGAAAAGTAATAAGAACAGCGACAAGAGCAACGAATCACAACTCCTTCGCGGAGCTCTCTTGCCAACATTTCTTATCGGAGCCATTGCCATTGCAATCTCATCACTCTTCCAAGGTCTCTCTGGATTTTATGGAGCGCTCTTAGCTCAATTCATCGTCATCATTTATTTCATCATCCATATCTTGATCTCAAGGCTCGCTCGCAACCTAGATCCCATCAGCACCATGGCCCTTGCCCTTTTCTCCTACTTCGCCAAACTCTTCTTCCTTGGACTCTTCCTCTGGGCGTTAGCTAACTTCACCTCCCGAGATGCCATTGACCGGGTCAGTTTTGGGGCAACTGCGGTGGCTCTTACCGCAGCCTGGCTCGGGGGCGAGATCCGAAGTTTTCTCAAGCTCCAAGTTCACCTACCATTGCCACCAAAGCAATAGCCATTGGGCCCCAGGGCTCCACAGGGGTAGGCTAAAAGTCGAGTTCGACGCTCCATTTACGATAGAAGCCAGGGGATAAGAGATGACTGATAACCGCGCCAATAAGAGGGATGAAAACGCCCTCTGGACGATCTTTGGCTACCTTCTCTCAGGGTTGCTCTTTTGGGGTGGGGTTGGCTGGGCGCTCGATAAGTGGCTTGGAACGACCTACTGCACTCTTATCGGTCTCCTTGTTGGAATGGGCGGGGCTCTCTATCTCGTCTGGCTCCGGTTTGGGCGTGAGTGACCATTTCCACTCATTCTTGCCACTTTCGGATTTCACAGGATGACCACTTTGCCCATAAGGTTGGCCTGATTTACAGCATCCTCAACGTTCCTGCTACTCAATTGGAGTTCGTGTGCTAAACCTAGTTCGATCAGGTGCAGAAGGTGGCGAGTTTGTGCCACCAAGTGCCAAAGACTTCGAACTACCACCTATTTTTGGCGATAACGCCTTTACAACAAAACCAATTTTTCTTGTCTTCTTCTCTGTCATTGTTATTTCGGTATTTTTTATCGCCTCATCGCGAAAAGCGGCAGTTGTTCCATCTAAGCTCCAATTTGCTGGAGAAAGCATCTACTCATTCGTGCGCAATGACTTAGCTCGTGATGTTATCGGCCACGAATTTCTTCGCTTTGTGCCTTATCTCTTCACGCTCTTTACCTTTATCTTGGTAAACAATCTCTTTGGAATCATCCCGCTCATTCAATTCCCTGCGATGTCACACGTAGGTTTTGCCTATGTACTAGCTCTCTTTACTTTTTTCGTATTCCACTATGTTGGAATTAAGAAACAAGGCGCATTTAAATACATCAAGGAAATTATGTTTATGCCTGGTGTTCCAAAGGCTGCATACATTCTCATTACTCCACTTGAGATTTTAACGTTCTTCTTGGTGCGCCCACTTACTCTTTCACTTCGTCTCTTTGCAAATATGTTCGCGGGCCACTTGTTGTTGCTCGTCTTTATCTTGGGTGGAGAACATCTAGCTCAAGGTGCAATCGGTTTGAAGTTGATCAGTCCACTTGCCTTCGGTATCGGCATTGTTCTGACCTTCTTCGAGTTTATGGTCCAATGTTTACAGGCGTATATCTTTACCCTGTTGACAGCTCTCTACATCGCCGGCGCCCTTGCCGACGAGCACTAAGCGAAAAACACTAACGAAAGGTAAGAAAATGACAGGCACACTCAACCTGGTCGGTTTTGGCCTCGCAGCAATTGGTCCCGGAATCGCAACCGGACTCATCTTCGCCGCATACATCAACGGCGTAGCTCGTCAGCCAGAAGCACGTAGCGTCCTCCAGCCAATCGCGTTCCTTGGGTTCGCACTTGCTGAAGCGCTCGCACTCTTCGGTCTCGTTCTCGCATTCGTTCTCTAATTAAAAATGAGTACTTTCAACTTCGCCGCTGAGGCAGAGAAGGTCAACCCGCTAATTCCGCATACCGCTGAATTAATCGTGGGCGCTGTCGCTTTCTCTCTCCTCTTTCTTGTCTTGCGCGCCAAAGTAGTGCCAATGTTTGAAAAGGCATTCACTGCTCGCACCGAGGCAATTCAAGGTGGCATGGAACGTGCTGAAAAAGCGCAGCTAGAAGCACAGCGCGCTCTCACTCAGTACAACGAACAATTGGCAAAGGCTCGCGATGAGGCACAAACCCTTCGTGAAGAAGCTCGCGTTCAAGGTTCATCCATTGTCGAAGAACTTCGTGCAAAGGCACAAGAAGAAGCAGCTCGAATCACAGCGGCTGCACACGCATCCATTGAGGCAGAGCGTCAACAAGCGATCACATCACTTCGAACCGAAGTCGGTGCACTTGCAGTTGAACTCGCATCAAAGATTGTCGGGGAATCACTAGATGACCAGGCTCGTCAATCACGGATCGTGGATCGCTTCCTTGATGACCTCGAAAAGTCTAAGTAAGAAACTAGTAAGAAAAAAATAAGAGAGAAGATATGAGAATTCATCTCGGAGGACGCAGCCGTCAATCACTCGTGATTGTCCGCGGCAAGCTCGATGCTGCCATCAAGGGCGCAAGTGCTGCATCTGCCTCTGAGTTATCGACTCACCTCTTCTTTGCTGCAGAAGTTCTTGCAGGCAACACTTCACTTCGCCGCGCTTTCACTGATCCATCTCGTGAACTCGCAGCCAAGAGCGCGCTGATTAAAGATCTCTTTGGAAAGACCACGGGCGATCTCGCTCTCGGTCTTCTCTCAGATATCGCAGCAGTTCGCTGGTCTTCAGGACAAGATGTTGTCTATGTACTCGAACAACTTGCTATCGAATCCGAGGCATCTGCAGCCAATATCAACAATGAATTAGATCGTCTAGAAGATGAGCTCTTTGAGATCTCACGTCTTATCGCTGATTCATTCGAACTTCGCAAAGCACTTGTGAGCCCAGGCTCAAGCCAAGCAAAGAGCGCACTTCTTGTTGAGCTCCTTGGAAAGAAAGCATCTGCTTCAACCCTCAGTATTGCTACAACTCTCGTAACTAACCTTCGAGGTCGCAGCATTGAAGCGGCATTTGCGGATTATCTTTTCGGCCTTGCCAATCGTCGCAATCGATTGATCGCGGTAGTTCGTACGGCAACCTCACTTACCGCTTCTCAATCTGCACGTCTATCGGCAGCTCTCGAGAAGCAGGTTGGACAGCCAATTCGAGTAAATATCCAAGTAGATCCATCCATTCTTGGTGGCGTCTCAGTGAAATTTGCTGATGAGCTCGTAGATGGAAGCGTTTCACATCGTCTAGCTAACGCCGGACGCGCACTTGCAGGCATCAAGGCTTAAGTCAGAACGAAAAAAGAACCAAAGAGATCTTAAAGAAAACAACAAGGGAGAACGACATGGCAGAGCTCAAGATCCAACCGGATGAAATTCGGGATGCCTTAGCGAATTTCGTTAAGTCATATGATCCAGGCGCCGCAGCTCGCGACG
>CANJXW010000058.1 GCA_947478965.1 Candidatus Nanopelagicaceae bacterium
AGTTAACCAAAAGTTCCTAGGGAAGGAGAATATTGCGTTTAGGCGCCTTTAGCCTTGCGACGTAGTGAAAGCTCATCGTTACTTTCGACACCAGCCGGCGCGCCATTGATCTCGCCTTGAAGTGAGGCAAGTGAACCCTCGACCTCATGCCAGACTTTATGGACTGCAATACCAAATACGCCTTGACCGCCCTGCAAGAGATCGACGATCTCATCGGCGCTTGAGCATTCATAAATGGTTGAACCATCGCTCATCAAGGTAATGCGCTCGAGCTCGGTGACTCCACGGCTACGAAGATGATCAACAGCTGTACGAATATTTTGAAGTGAAACCCCTGCATCGAGAAGACGCTTTACGATCTTTAAGACAAGAATGTCGCGGAATCCATAGAGACGAGCAGTTCCTGAACCACTTGCTGTTCGAACACTTGGTTCCAGCAATCCGGTGCGCGCCCAATAATCTAATTGACGATATGAAATTCCAGCTGCTGCGCAGGCTGTAGCGCCGCGATAGCCGATCTCGTCCTGCATAGCTGGCGTAACTGGGGAGGTCACGTAGTACTCGATTCTCTTGGGAAGAGCTAAAGGTTACGAGCCTTGAAGGCTAGATACAACGACCGACACGAAGCAAACCTCTACTAGAGATTGAGAGTTTTGAGCCTATCCAGCGAAATCTTCAGGGTTGATCTGATCGAGAAATTCACGGAAGCGCTCAAGTTCTTGATCCGAGCCACCCTCAACGCTCTGGGCCAACTGGTCTGGAATATCGATTCCGATCTCATCGAGCAGATCAGAGTTGGCCAAGATATTGCTATGGGCACGAAGAGCAATCGCAATCGCATCCGATGGCCTTGAGGAGAGAGCAAGCAGAGTTGAAGAACTGTCGCGAATTTGAAGCTCTGAATAAAAGACACCATCTTTAATTTCAGTGATGTGGACGGCAGTTACTGTCGCATCGAGAAGTTCGAGAAGGTTCTTCAGGAGATCATGGGTCAAGGGGCGCGGTGCTTCAAGGCCTTGTTGAGCAAAGGCGATCGCTGTTGCTTCTACAGCCCCTACCCAGATTGGCAAGAAACGAGAACCGTTCACTTCCTTGAGAAGAACGATCGGTTGATTCGATGGCATCTCAATGCGGACGCCGACTACTTCCATTGGAATTAATGTTCCCATGTTCTACATACTAGCGTGGACGGTTAAGACCACCGCGAATGAGAGCTGCGTGGAGCCTCACTGATAGCGATGCGATTTCACGCTGAACTTCTTGAGCGCGAGCTTTTGACTCTGTATTTTTCTGACGAGTAAGGGGGGTAATCACTTGCTCGATCAAACCAATTTCGCGATCTGCTGCTGACTTAAATGATCGCAAATGGCGAGGTTCGATTCCAAAACCAGCCATCTCAGATACTGCCTTTGCGACAGAGAGCGCGTCATTGTCATAGTGGCGACCACGAAGTGTGATCAATCCAAAAGCTTCAAGTTCAACGAGTTGGGCATCGACTAGACCACTGGCTGAGAGGAGTTCATCGCGCGAGAGGCGAAGGTCAGAGACCTCGCCAAATGATGCTGGTGTGGTTTCACCATCTACAGAGACCAGCGTTGGACGAGGAGCTGCTACTCCCCCAATGGCTGATGCTGGCTCTAGGCCGCGATCTAGGGCGTCGAGATTCTCCTTGATCACGCGAAGTGGGAGGTATTGATCGCGTTGCGCCAGGAGAACATAACGAAGTCGATCAAGGTCGGCGCTTGTAAATTTACGATAACCAGAGGGGGTTCTCTGCGGTTCGATAAGACCTTCGGATTCCAAGAAGCGAATCTTTGAAATCGTTATATCCGCAAAATCTCCACGGAGCTTTGATAGAACTTCTCCGATACTTAAATACGCGCGTGCTGGAACGCTCACTTATTTCTCCCCTTGTTGTGAATCGTTTTTTCCACGCGCTCCGATAAAGAGCATATGGAACTTGCCAATTTGAATTTCATCACCTGTTTTAAGATCTACCTGTGAAACGTTTTCGTTGTTGAGATAGGTTCCATTGAGACTGCCCATATCTTTAAGTTCAAATGCAGTGCCATGTGGCGCAATCACCGCGTGTGAACGAGAGACCGTCACATCATCGAGAAATATTGCGCTCTCTGGTGAACGTCCAAGGGTTGCGCCTTCTTGGGTAATAAGAAAGCGAGAACCCTTTGCCGGGCCGCGATGGATAAAGACCATTGCACGATCCCCGTTACCTTCATTGATTGCAGATATTGCGATCTTTTCTTCTTCAGTAGCGGCGGCGAGAAAGTGGGAAAGAGCGCTTGTCTCGGTTGCATCTACTGTGGAACGAAGCCCCAGATGAAGAGTGGTGGTGAGTTCCTGGTTTGCATCTGCTTGAGACATCAGGTCCACCTCCATTTTCATCCATGAGGAGTGAACCAAAGATTTAGGTTCAACTTCAACGTGAGGATGACACTAGAGATATGCGAAGAAGAAATCAAGCCCGAAAAGGGAGGGAAATTTCAGGAAATACGAGCTAATTTACGCGGTGATTTGACGATAATCGTCACTAGAGAGTAAGCCTTCAGGAGCGCTCGAGACTTCAATATCTGCAAGCCAACCAGCGCCGTATGGGTCTGCGTTGATTGATTCTGGACTAGATGACAACGCATCGTTAATCGCAACTATTTTTCCTGTAACGGGTGCAAAAATTTCTGAAACGCTCTTCGTTGATTCCACTTCTCCACAGACTTTATCTGCAACTACTGAATCTCCAACCTTTGGAAGTTGCACATAGACAATGTCTCCGAGTGCACCTTGCGCGAAGTCAGTAATTCCCATGCGGAAGGTCGATGCGCCTATATCTTTGACCCATTCGTGTTCCTTTGTATAGGAAAGATCATCTGGGATATTAGACATTAGCGGTCATCCTTCTTCTCGTTAAGTGCACGGGGTGTAATGGTTTCTTCTTCCTTGATTACCAGATGGATCTTAACGCTAGATCCTCTTATTGATCGCATAGCAGTGGTGAAATAGGAGAAGGCGGTAAAGAGATAAAGGCCAATCCCCCAGATCGCAAAACTCCATCCAAAGATATAGGACGGTGTTCCATACCAACTATCACTCAATGCAAGAAGCAAGAGCGGAAAGGCATAGAGCAGATTAAAGGTTGCAGCTTTGCCAAGGTAGGTAACGGTGAGCGGGGGCTTCTTCTTGAGAGCAAGTGCCAGTGCGGCAACAGCCAAGAAAGCATCACGGAGAAGAAGTAACACAATCACCCATAGTGGAATTGCATCGCGAAGATAGAGAACGACAAGGGTTACAACGATGTAAATGCGATCAATAGTCGGATCCATAAGTTCGCCGAGGCGAGACTCTTGGTTCCAGGCCCGAGCGATTTTTCCGTCGAAATAATCCGTCGCTCCCCCAATGATGAGGGTCAAGATCGCCCAACCATCGGCTTCGATCGAGAGTGCAAGATAGACAAAGAGTGGAATTCCTAAGGCGCGCAAGAGAGTGAGCGCGTTAGGTACTGTCACATTCTTCATTGAAGGAGACCTTAAGCCTTGTCTCGTTCTTTTACGCGCACTGCGACCATGACTGGAGTTCCAGGGAATTTGAATTCCTCACGTAGGCGACGTTCGATAAATCTTCTATAGGAAGGTTCGATCCAGCCACTTGAGAAGACAACAAACTTTGGTGGCGCGATTCCAGCTTGTGTTGCATAGTAAATTTTTGGCTGCTTGCCACCACGTACAGGTGGCGGCGTTGCACCGATGAGAGCGCCAAGGAATGAGTTGAGCTTCGCAGTAGGAACGCGACGTTCCCAACTATCGATCGCAGTACGAAGAGCAGGTGCAAGACGATCACGGTGCCAACCAGTTTTAGCAGCAACGTTTACGCGCTGGGCCCACTCAACTTGATCAAGGTGTCGATCGATTTCACGATCGAGTTGATCACGACGATCTTCATCAACGAGATCCCATTTATTCATAACGATAACCATCGCTTTACCGGCTTCTTCAACCATGGTGATGACGCGAAGATCTTGTTCAGAGATTGGCTCAGATGCATCCAAGACAACAACTGCGCATTCACATCGCTCCAGAGCAGCTTGCGTGCGAAGTGTTGCGTAATAATCTGTACCGCTTGCTTGGTTGGCGCGCTTACGAAGTCCTGCAGTATCTACAAATCTCCAAACAGAGCCACCGAACTCAATGAGTTCATCAACAGGATCACGCGTGGTTCCTGCAACATCATCGACAATCGAACGGTTCTCGCCAGCAAGTGCATTGAGAAGGCTTGATTTACCAACGTTTGGTCGGCCAATGAGTGCGATGCGACGATATCCATCTTGTACCTGAGCTGCGCCTACTTCAGGCATTTCGCTCACAATATGATCGAGAAGATCGCCGCTACCTCGTCCGTGCAGCGCTGAAACAAAATGAGGCTCGCCAAGTCCTAAGTTCCAGAGCGCATGCGCATCTGACTCATCAACATCGCTATCGACTTTATTTGCCACAAGAATTGTTGGCTTCTTCGCTTTACGAAGTTCTTGAACCAGGACGTCATCTTCATCAAGTGCGCCGACATGTGCATCGACGACAAAGGCAAGAACATCTGCTTCGCGCATTGCAAGTTCAGCTCCTGCACTTACTTGAACAGAAAGACCATCCGGCTTTGACTCCCAGCCACCAGTATCCATAACGATAAATCGTCGACCGCCCCATTCACATTCATATTGAACGCGATCGCGGGTTACCCCAGGAGTATCTTCGACGATTGCTTCGCGACGACCGATGAATCGGTTGATAAGAGTTGATTTACCAACATTCGGACGTCCAAGTATTGCAACGATAGGAAGACCAAGGAGTGAACGCTCTTTGAGAAGTTCCCAGATGCGATCTACTGTTTCATCAAGGGTCAACTCCGTTGAATCAATACTGACGGCATCAAATGCTTGCGCCATTGGAGATACTGCTCGAGTTGAATCAACTTCATCACGTGCGCTCAACGAATCCTGTACTGCATCAACGCTCCACTGTTCCGCATCAATCTCTTGGCTTCTGCGCTGTGCGCGTGCACCGAGATCTGCCGAAAGGAAAACTTTCAGTGCTGCATCTGGCGCAACAACTGTTCCGATGTCGCGACCCTCAAC
>CANJXW010000059.1 GCA_947478965.1 Candidatus Nanopelagicaceae bacterium
ATTGTAAAGCTGTACGGCAAAGGTTTCTGATTTAGAAACTCGTTTGAGAAGTACTCTCCCGATCCTTTTTCATTCTTTCGAATGCGTGGTTAAGTATCTCGCGAGTTAAAAAAACTTGCAACCCTAAAGCCGTTTTAGGCAGGAAGTACGGGCGTTTCTACCTTAAAAGTCTCAGGATTAAAGGTTAAAAAGAGAGCTTTCATACCTACTTTTATCTCCCCTACATTTTTTATTTTAAGCGCTCGTGCAGGCGTTGTTGATGCCGCTAGAGATGCCTCAACAACGGATGCGCCAACATCAACAAAATTAATAAAGGCTTGATCCATTGTTAGGGTGGAACCGGCAAGAGATCCAGTTGACATAAGCCTTGCAATACCATTTTTTACTTTAACGGCGAGATTTCCAATGACATATTCTCCATCACCGCAACCAGATGCAGACATTGCATCTGTAATCAGTGCGATACGCCCGGGGGCAGCATCACGCACTCTATTAATGGTTTTGTCATCTACGTGTTGGCCATCGGCGATAATTTCCAAAGTTGCACGGGGGTCTTCAAGGAGAGCAGTCGCAAATGTGCGATCGCCATCTGGCAGTTTTGCCATGGCGTTGGTGAAGTGGGTTGCAACGGTTGCACCAGCATCGAGAGCCGCAGCAGCTTCTTCATATCGGCCATTGCTGTGTCCGATAGCAACAATTACCTTCTTCGAGGCGATTAACTCGATCGCATCCATTGCGCTGCGAAGTTCTGGTGCGATCGTAATCATCTTTACTGCACCATCTGCAAGGGTAAGAATTTCGGCGATGATTTCAACTGATGGCTCACGCAGGGCTGCTGGATCATGCGCGCCGCTTCTCGCATGAGAGATGTATGGTCCTTCGAGGTGAATGCCAGCAATTGCTCCGCTTTCTACAAAAGGAGCAAGTCTGCGGATCTGCAATTTCAAATCACGAACCTCGGCGCTTACTAAGCTTGCAACGAGTGTATGAGTACCGTGTGACTTATGAAATTCAATGACCTTTTCAATTTCTGCATCGGTCTCCGCTGAAAAATAGAGACCCGCTCCGCCATGGCAGTGCATATCTACAAATGCTGGAATGAGAATATCTTCAATCGTGACATCGGCAGATTTAGATATACCTGAAGCGATTTTAGTGATGAGCCCATCTTTTACATGGATAGAGACATCGCTTTTCAATTGGCCATCTATGACTGCGGATTTTGCTTGAATAATCAATTAAGGAACACCCTTTCGGTGATTGTGATCGCTGGTTAAATGAGTAAAGCTTTATTCCTCCAGTAGGCGCTCCAGTTGTCGCTTCAAAAGCAAGATCACTGTGACTAAGACGATAAGAATGGCAAAAGCCCAATACTTCAAATACTGCTCAAGCTGAGCAAGACTTCCGGCAAAAATGTAACCAAGTACTCCGACACCACCTGCAAAAATTGTAGCTCCTGCAACATTCCATTTAACAAAGACTTTATATGGCACATTGTTCATAGCTGCTAGCGCAGGAATGAGAGCACGAAGCAACCCTTGAGCACGACCAAAGAAGATCGCTCCCCAGTGATATCGATCGAAGATATGTTGAGCCAATCGCCAACGTTTTTCGCCTACGAAGCGACCAAGTTGATGTGACTTAATTCGAGCGCCGTATTTATGCCCAATAAAATATCCAATGGAATCTCCGGTTGCCGCGGCAATTATTGAAGAGATAACAAATAACCACAGTGGCCAGACGCCTTGGAAAGCAAGTAACCCTCCAGTGATCAACGCTGCTTCTCCAGGCAAAATCAGCCCGAGGAATGCGGCTCCTTCTGCAAAAACCATCAAGATCAACAATATGAAAAGTGGAACCTGAAGATTATTGAGAACGAGCCAATTGGAGGAAGTTTCAAGCCATGCTGACATGCGCTAAGTCTATCGGAGAGTTAGCCTTGCTCCTTATGAGAGCAAATACAGCACATCCAGTCCATGAAATTATCGCTACGCGGAGAAGCCCTCGTTCTCTGGCCCCAGAAGCCGCACTTTCTGATATTGAAATAATTTCAATACTCGAAGCTGCCAGGTGGGCTCCCTCTGCATTTAATGGGCAACCGTGGCGCTTCTTTCTTGGAAAGAATGGGGATGCAACTTTTACTCAGATCCTTTCTTCCTTAGAGCCTTTCAACCAAGGATGGGCAAAGAATGCATCTGTACTTATCTTGGTTGCGGCAAAGACGACAAGGGACGATGGCTCCATTCATGCTGACTTTCAATATGACACAGCTCTTGCAGTCGCACAGATGGTCTTTGAAGTTCATAACCTTGGATATGTAGCCCATCAAATGACTGGATTTAATCGAGAGAGCGCTCAGAGCGCGTTAGATATTCCACGTGATTTGGTACCTGTTGTTGTGGTTGCGATCGGCAAGCAAGATCACGCAGATAAATTGGCTCCAGCTTTGGCTGAGCGAGAAGTTGCTGCCCGTACTCGTAAACCTCTAACTGAAATAGTGCTTCGCGGACTTCCCGTCTAAAAGCGGGAGCGGATCTCCCAGAGATCCTTAAAGACTGGGTTGAAGAGAGTACTTGATAAGTATTCGACACCGCTTGAACCACCAGAGCCCATCTTGTGGCCAATCGTGCGTTCGACCATCTTTACGTGGCGGTATCTCCACTCTTGGATTCCTTCATCAATATCAACAAGGCGCTCGCATACCATCGCTGTCTCTGGATCATTGCGATGGATATCTAAAAGAACATCTTGAACTTGTGGATCCGATACATATGCGATTGATTTATCTCGATCGAGTATTGGTGCGGGCAAGGTATAGCCGCGTTGTACAAGGTATTCGAGAGTTGAATCCCAAATTGAATTACGAGATGTTAGCTCTTTGATTTCGGTTTGCACACCGATGGGTAAATGCCCAGCCATCTTTGAATCTCGGCGGCCAAGTATTGCCTCTACTTTTCTAAACTGTGCTGACTGAAATCCACTTGAAGATGAGAGATAGCCGCGGAATGCGTTGAATTGCAAGGGCGTCATTGTTTCCAAGATATCAATCTGTGTGACGCAGACTTTCATAATCGTTCGTATGCGACCTAAGAGAGATAGCGAGTAGTGAGTGTTGCCTGCTTCTAGAGCTTTCCCAGCAGCTTCAAACTCATGGATGAGCTGTTTAAACCAGAGTTCATAAGTTTGGTGGATGATAATAAAAAGCATTTCATCGTGCTCTGGTCCTTGAGATAAAGGGCGCTGTAGTTTAAGTAATTCGTCTACGGCAAGATACGACGTATAAGTAAGTGCAGGATCGAAATTCTCGTCGCTCATGTCACACGTGAATCTGTGGTCTTAATTTTCTCATATTGGCGTGATGAGATGAGATCTCGGATTCGAGCAAAACCATCCCAAACTTCAACATATGAAGTTGGCAGAGGTGAAATTGCCAATCGAATCGAATTAGGAGTTCGGTAATCTGGAATAACACCTGCAAATTCACGTAGCGCTACACAGATGCGCGCTGCATCTGGATGCCCAATCGAGATATGTCCGCCGCGCTCTTTTGGATTGCGAGCAGTGAGAAGCGTTACTCCAAGGTCAGCTAACCAGGCGTCATAGAGCTCAATCATCATCTGGGTTCCGATCGCTGCTTTCTCTGCGATCGCTTCAATGGATGCTTCCTCGATCATCGTAAATGCGCTCTTTATACAGCGAAGACCCATGAGTGATGGGCTTGCGATTTGAAAACCGCGGATACCTTCTGCGCGCTCAAAGCCCGCACCCATTGCGAATTGATCAGCCTGCGAGAACCAACCTTGAATAGGAACTTGAAGATCTGCCTGCATTCTCTTATTTACATAGAGCCACGCAGGTGCACCAGGTCCTGAATTTCCATATTTATATGTGCACCCAACAGCAAGGTCAACACCGTTTTCATCAAAATTCATTTCGATAGCGCCTGCAGCATGGCTTGCATCCCACAGGGTTAGCGCCCCGTATGTACGGGCTAAATCGGTAATCGATTTAATGTCATTGCGTGCGCCAGAGCGGTATTGAATGACTTCAAAAGTTACAAGAGCTACATCTTCACTTAAGTACTTATCTAAAATCTCTGGAGTGATTCTCTCGTTCTCTGCAGAGCCTGGAGTTTCGTTATCGATGATAATTAAATTTAGGCCAAGCTTCTTTGAAATACCTTCAAGAATGTAGCGATCTGTGGGGAAATTAGCTGCATCAGTAATTATTGTCTTACGCCCAGGACGCGCGTTGATCGCAGCAAGTGCTAACTGGTAGAAGTTCACCGATGTTGTATCGCAAGCCAGAACCTGGCCTGATGCAGCCCCAAGTGTGGCGCGACCGATGAGATCACCTGTTGGTTGAGCCTCATCGACCCAATGTCCCCAACCCGCGACAACTTCTGGGCCCCATTCATTGGTCATAAAGTCATTGACGGCGGTAATTGTCGAATGAGGCAAGCGACCCAATGAATTTCCATCTAAATAACAAATATTTGGATCAGAGATCACAAATTGAGAGCGAAAGTGGGCTAACGGGTCTCTTGCATCGAGTTGAAGTGCGTATTCGCGGTCAGTAACTTTCATAGTTAAAGGTACGCTCTCCTACCGTGGCGCGCAATCTTGTAAACATCGAAGAGGTAAGTAAATCCTTTGGCATCAAACCCCTCTTGGAGAAAGTTTCCCTCGGAGTATCAGAAGGCGAGCGAATCGGAATAGTTGGCCGAAATGGTGCTGGCAAGAGCACGCTGATGAAGATAATTACCGCGATGGAAGCCCCTGATTCTGGGCGAGTGACGAAATCCAATTCAGTCAAAATCGGATTGCTCTCACAAGTAGATGTAGCAGAAGCATCGGCAACAGTCAGAGATGTAGTTCTTGGAAATAAACCAACTCATGAGTGGGCTAGCGATTCCGGAATTCGTGAAGTATTTACAGGTCTCTTTGGTGGCTTTGATGATCATTTATTTGAACGAAAATTTGTTTCGCTCTCAGGCGGTGAGAAGAGACGAGTCGGTCTTGCTCGATTACTTATTGATGATCTTGATCTGATCATGCTTGATGAGCCAACTAACCACCTAGATGTCGAAGGCGTTGCTTGGCTTGCAAATCACCTTAATAATCGCAAGACAC
>CANJXW010000060.1 GCA_947478965.1 Candidatus Nanopelagicaceae bacterium
GTTGGAATTGTTTTAATTGCAGTATTGAGTTGACGGACATTGTCGTTATAGAACTGGCGAGCAAAGGCAACCTTGTTCTCGGTTGTAGATAGCTCTTCTTGAAGAGCAAGGAAGTTCGATGATGCTTTGAGATCTGGGTAGGCCTCTGCAACGGCAAGAAGTCCGCGTAGGGCTTGGGTGAGCGCGCCATCGGCGGCAGCAACATCGGCAACAGTTGATGCGGTTGTTGCCCTTGCACGTGCTTGGATAACTGCATCAAGGGTTGCTTGCTCGTGCTTTGCATAGCCTTTGACAGTTTCTACCAAATTCGGAATCAGGTCGGAGCGTCGCTTGAGTTGAACTTCAATCTGAGCGAATGCTTCGTCGACGTGAACGTTGAGGCGAACAAGTCTGTTGTATTGGGCAACCGCAAAGAGAGCAATAACGAGGATGAGACCAACTGCAATTAATATTTCCATACCTTATTCAACCCCTTAGACGGGGGTGGTATTCCCCGATATGTTATTTAACCTTACTCTGGTGGAAATTCATGAAGGATCTGCTTGGGGTAGGCCCACGTTGACCTTGGTAGCGAGATGCGTAAATCGCAGATCCATAAGGGTGTTCTGCAGGAGATGAGAGTTTGATCAGGCAGAGCTGCCCAATCTTCATTCCTGGAAATAATTTAACGGGCAAGTTTGCAACATTTGAGAGTTCAAGGGTGATGTGGCCAGAAAAACCTGGGTCGATAAACCCTGCAGTTGAGTGGGTCAGCAACCCAAGGCGACCCAGTGATGACTTTCCTTCAAGGCGACCTGCAATATCGTCGGGAAGGGTGATGACCTCATATGTGCTTGCAAGGACAAATTCGCCTGGGTGCAAGATAAAGTGCTCGTCGCCTTCAACGACCACTTCGCGAGTGAGTTCAGATTGCTCGATCGATGGATCGATCACCGAATATTTATGGTTTTCAAAGACCCGGAAGAATTTATCGAGGCGTACATCGACCGATGAAGGTTGGATCATCGCCTCTTCAAAAGGGTCGACGCCAACGCGCCCTGCAGTAATTTCTGCGCGAATATCGCGATCGCTTAACAACACGGCGTGACTCTATATCTCGCAGGGAGCCGGTGGTTGGGTGACCCACCGAGGGAGGCGAAAAACCTCTCGCGTCAGGCTTGCGTAAGTTACTGATGGGTAGGATTATTAGCCCATGAGCCATTACACAGCCAACCTTCGCGATATCGAATTCTGCCTCTACGACCTCTTGGGGCGTGAAAAGGTCTTGGGTACTTCTATCTATAGCGAGATTGATCGCGAGACCGCATCTGGAATGTTGGAGGAGATGAAGCGTTTATGCGAGAACGACCTTGCAGCATCTTTTATCGACGGCGATCGCATCGGAACAGATTTCAATAAGGCGACAGGTGATGTAAAGCTCCCAGAAAGTTTTAAGAAGTCATATCGCGCATACATGGATCAAGAATGGTGGCGTATCGATGCGCCTGTTGAAATTGGCGGCACAAAGATTCCTGCATCAGTGCGCTGGGCAATTGCAGAAATGGTTCTTGGTTCAAACCCTGCAGTCCATATCTATGCATCTGGTACATCTTTTGCACAAGTTGCTTACTACCTTGGAAATGAGCAGCAGAAAAAGATAGCAAAGCTCATGGTTGATAAGGACTGGGGCGCAACAATGCAGTTGACTGAACCAGATGCTGGTTCAGATGTCGGCGCAGGTCGTAGCAAGGCAGTTGAACAAGCCGATGGAACATGGCACATCACCGGAACAAAGCGATTTATTACATCTGGTGACTCTGACCTTAATGAAAATATTATTCACTATGTACTTGCACGTCGCGAAGGCGGCGGTCCAGGAACAAAAGGGCTCTCACTCTTCTTGGTTCCTAAGTTTATGTTTGACTTTGAAACAGGCGCACTCGGAAAGCGCAATGGCGTTTATGTAACCAACGTTGAACACAAGATGGGACTTAACGTTTCATCTACCTGTGAAGTAAACCTCGGCGAAAAAGAGCCTGCAGTTGGTTTTCTTTTGGGTGATGTGCACGAAGGTATTAAACAGATGTTTAAGGTGATTGAGTTTGCTCGCATGATGGTTGGTACAAAGGCGATCGCAACACTTTCAGCTGGTTATCTCCAAGCACTTGCCTATGCAAAGGTTCGTGTACAGGGCGGCGATATGAAGGTTATGAACGATAAGGCGAGCCCTCGCGTCACCATCATTCATCATCCAGATGTGCGTAGATCGCTGATGGTTCAGAAGTCTTATTCAGAAGGTATGCGCGCACTCGTGCTCTATACCGCTTCAATTCAAGATGAGATTGAACTTGCACAAGCAGCTGGAGATCAAGACCGCATCAAGAAGATGGAAGCGCTCAATGATCTTCTCTTACCTATCGTCAAGGGATTTGGATCCGAACGTTCATGGACACTTCTTGGAACTGAATCACTCCAAACATTTGGTGGTTCGGGGTTCACGCAAGATTGGCCACTAGAGCAATATGTTCGCGACGCAAAGATCGACACCTTGTATGAAGGCACAACCGCTATCCAAGGTCTCGATTTCTTCTTCCGCAAAGTAATTAAAGATGGCGGAGCGACTCTTGGTCTACTTGGAAAAGAGATCCAAGCATTTGCTGAAAGTGGCGGCGCACATGCGCAAGAAAAGGAAGCGCTCCTTAAAGCACTTGGCGATCTCAATGCGATGGTCGGTGTTCTCGTCGGGCATGCAATGGCATCTCAAGAGGATTCTGCCGAGATCTACAAGGTGGGCCTAAGCACTTCTCGCGTCCTCATGACCGTTGGCGACATCATCACCTCGTGGTTATTGCTGCGTCAGGCAGATATCGCATCAGATAAGTTGGTTGGGGCAACTGGTCGAGATGCAGATTTCTACACAGGCAAGATCGCCTCCGCCAAGTTCTTTATTGCAAATGTCTTGCCGCATATCACTGCTGATCGCAAGATCATTGAGGCGACAGGAAGTTCAATTATGGAGATTCCGGAGAGCGCTTTCTAGTAGCCTGACTCGGTGTTTACAAAGCATCGCGGCGAGCTCTACCTAGTTCTCGGATCCCTTTTCTTCTCCTTTAATGGAGTCATCGTTACCTTGGTTCTGGATCATATGTCGGCATTTCGCCTTGCCCAGATTCGCTCGATCGGTGCCTTTGCCATTCTCTTTGCAATCACATTTATCAAAGACCGCAATTCACTTAAAGCTACCCGCAGAGAGCTGCCGATCCTGGCCTTTTACGGAGTCTTTGGATTTGCAGCAGTGCAGCTCGGTTATTTCATTGGTATTGCTCGCAACGTACCGCTGAGCCTTGTTCTTATTCTCGAATTTACCGCTCCTATCTGGATCGTTCTCTGGATTCGGTTGGTCCGCAAAAAAGCCGTTGCCTCATCTATGTGGAGTGCAATTTTTCTATCTCTCGTAGGTCTCATCCTTGTTGCGAAAGTTTGGGAGGGCCTGACCCTTGATCTCATCGGAGTCCTTGCTGCAATTGGTAGCGCTATAGCGCTTTCAATCTATTTCCTCGTCGGAGAGAAGATGGGAGTCAATAGATCTGCTCAAGTTCTCACTGTCTGGGGCCTTGGTTTTGCAGGGTTGACGTGGCTTATTGCGCTACCAATGTGGAACTTTCCCTTTGAAATATTTACACAACAGATAAATCTTCAGGGTCGCTTTGAAGATTACGCTCTTCCTGGCGGGCTACTGCTTGCATGGGTTGTTGTTATGGGAACTCTTATTCCTTATCTACTCGTTGTCGGTGGCCTTCGCCGCCTTGATGCATCAAAGGCGAGTGTGATGGGAATGCTTGAACCTGTCTTTGCTGGAGTCTTTGCATGGATCTGGCTTGGACAGAGCTGGAGCCCAATTCAATTAACGGGCGGCCTTATCGTCTTAATCGGAATTTATATTGCAGATCGAACAAAGAATTCAGTTAAAGCGTAAGGAACCTTTACTCGTTCCACGCTCCGCTTTGAGAATCTTGTGGCGCAGTGAAGTCGCGGCCTGATCCAACATTTGGCGCCATATCAAAGAAGCGCGCAAAGTGAAGTTGAGCAGAGACGGTAATTGTGCGGGTCTGTCCGTTACGGTGTTTAGCAACGATGAGATCTGCTTCGCCTGAACGGTTTTGTGGATCGTACATATCTTCGCGGTGAAGCAAGATAACAACGTCTGCATCCTGCTCAATCGAACCTGATTCACGGAGATCAGAGAGCATCGGCTTCTTATCTGAACGTTGTTCAGGTGAACGGTTGAGCTGAGAGATAGCGATAACAGGTACATCTAGCTCTTTTGCCATAAGTTTTAGGTGGCGTGAGAATTCGGAGACTTCTTGCTGACGGTTCTCCACGCGCTTTCCTGATGTCATCAACTGCAGATAATCAATCACAATGAGCTTAAGGTCATGGCGTTGCTTGAGGCGACGCGCCTTTGCGCGAATCTCCATCATAGAAAGGTTTGGTGAATCATCGATAAAGAGTGGTGCTTCAGAGATCTCACCCATACGGCGCGCAAGTTTCGACCATTCTTCATCGCTGAGTTGTCCGGAGCGAATATTGTTAAGACCGACGCGAGCTTCGGCAGATAACATACGCATCGTAATTTCAGAGCGCGACATTTCGAGAGAGAAGATCACAGCAGTTTTTCCATCATGAATTGCTGCATGGCGCGCAATATCTAAACCAAGTGTTGATTTACCTACTGCAGGTCGTGCGGCCAAGATAATCATATTTCCTGGATGAAGGCCATGTGTCAGCGCATCAAGATCACGGAAACCAGTCTTTACACCTTCTATTCCAGTTCCTTTTGAAATCGCTTCAATCTCATCGAGAGCTTCAGGAAGAAGAGTTCCGAGTTGTACATAATCTTCTGAGGTGCGACGTTCGGTAACTGCATAGACTTCTGCTTGCGCTTGATCGACAGCGTCATCGACTTCGCCTTCTACGTTGTAGCCGATCTGAACAATCTTTGTTCCTGCTTCAACAAGGCGACGCATAATTGCATGTTCGCGAACAATCTTTGCGTAATAGCCAGCGTTAGCTGCAGTAGGAACAGATGAAATTAAA
>CANJXW010000061.1 GCA_947478965.1 Candidatus Nanopelagicaceae bacterium
CAGTTACGCCACCGATCATAAAGTTCCAGAGAAGAGCGAAGATTGAAAGAGTTGGAACAGTAACCCAGAGCCTGCCGCGCCATAAAGTGCCGACAAGGACAAGGAAGAGCATTCCGGTTGGAATTGAGATCAGTTCGGTTGTTAACATAAATGGTGCGTTAAGAAGAGGCGCCCAACCACTGATGTACATATGGTGAGCCCACACAAGAACTGAAAGTCCGCAGATACCTGCGATACCCATAACCGCAACGTTAAAGCTAAAGAGTGGGCGACGGGTAAATACCGGCGCCATTTCCATGAGCGCTGCAACTGCAGGAATTAGAATTACATAAACCTCAGGGTGTCCCATGATCCAGAAGAGGTTTTCATAGAGCCAACCGCTTCCGCCATTAGCTGCATCATAGAAAGATGTACCAAGCGCGCGATCCATCCCCGACATCACCTGAGATAGGAAGAAGACTGGGAATGCAGGTAGCGCGAGAGCAACGGATGCAACAACGCCATAGATAAAGATTGGTGTGCGGTTCCATGTCATTCCACGAGCTCGCATGCGCACAACAGTTGTCGTGATATTTGCACCAGCGACCATTGTTGAGAGAGCAAAGATGCAGATAAACATAATGTAGCCGTTCATGCCTAACGGTGCTTGTGCAGCAAGTGGGTTGTATGCAGACCACCCAGTTGAAATTCCGCCAATAAATTGAGCCCAGAGCAATGGAATTGCCGCCGCAACAATGAGCCAGAAGCTCAAGGCGTTGAGTCGCGGAAATGCCATATCTCGAGCACCGATCATGATCGGCATGATGTAGTTACCAAATGGACCCGTCACCATAATGATGGTTCCAACGATCATGATGATTCCGTGAGTACCAACAATTGAGTTATATGCCTGGGGGTGAATCAATCCACCTTCGGGAGTTCCCAAATTGGCGCGGATGAGCATCGCAAGGATTCCACCGATACCAAAAATCACCATTGTTATCACGAGGTATTGAATACCCACAACTTTGTGATCTGTTGTATATCGGAAATAACGCTTAACCCCCATATCTTTACCGGCGTAAAACATATTTTCATCGTGCGAGAGATCTTTGCCCATCACCCAACGAACTGGCGCAATGAGCGCACCAATGCCTGTCATAAACCCGACAAACCAAGAGATCATCGAGATCAGTGTGATTTTATCTTCGCGAGTAAATAACTTTGCACTCTCAGAATCAGCTGGCAAGAAAGCAAGTGCCAATCGCCATGCAACGAAAGCTGCGATCGCACCGAGTGCGAAGGCGGTAAAGATATTAAGGCGTTCAATGAGCGCCTTCTTAGATTGTCCTGGCGCAGATGCAGGACGTTCCATCATGGTCGTCATCAAGCTCCTCCTTCTTCAGGTGCTGCCAGCGGATCTGTTTGACTCAGATTTGGCTGGCTGGCAATCCATGCGTCGTAATCTGCCTGGCTTTCAACAATAACTTTATTTTGCATATATGCATGCAGTAGGCCGCAGAGTTCTGCACATCGAATATCGAAGGTTCCGATTTTATTTGGAGTAACTGCAGTTTCAGTGACATACCCTGGATTTGCATCGATCTTGATTCCCATTTGTACAACCCAGAAAGAATGCTTCACATCTTTACTTGTCACGTGGAAGATCACTGCTTTATCTACAGGTAAATGGAGGACTTGGCTTCGCACCCCTTGAGTTCCTGCATAGTCATAGTTCCAAGCCCATTGTTGGCCAACCACATTGACGTGGATAGCTTCTTGATCAAAGAGATTTTCAGTATCTTGCTCAAGAGCGATGAGCCCCACAACGAGAGCGAAGAGGCAAAGTAGTCCAGATACAACGATCCAAGCCGCACTCGCGCGCGGTGATTTTGAAATTTGATGATCAGACTCGGGTGGAGGGTTGTCTCCGTGATGGCGCTTTGCAAGGAGGGCATGAACGCAAATTGCGGCGACTAAGCCTGCAACGGGCGCTGCAACCCACGTAAAGATTTGGATAATGCGAATGACATTTTCCATAACTTCTGATGCAGGATCACCCATCGCCATCGTCTGAAGTTTGCTTCCGCCATATCCAATGACGGCGCTAAGGACGACCCAGATGATCGCTGTCTCGCGTACATCTTTTCGAGTCCACCAACCTTTTTCAAAATAATGCTTCTCGTCCATTTGAAGATCTGACATTTCGCCTTATCCCTTCACAATGAAATGGCCGGACATGTAACTCATTGAAGACATTGCATTTCCGAATCGAGCGATTGTGCCGTCACCGCAAGGAAATTCACAATTCCAGATGTACTCACCTGCATCACCAGTTAGGAAGGTGAAAGTTGTCTTTGTTGGGTGTTGTGTGAAGCCACCTTCTTCTTCAGCGGCTGTTACTTCATCATCGTTGGCAAGCATTAGCGGAATATTTACGAAGAGTTGATCTTGCTCATCTGACATTCCGTGAAGAGTAAACGTGTGGCCAACCATATCTGCAGGAATATTTTTGATTACAGTTTCTGGCGTGACATTCGTCTTCGACACCGTGTCATAAGAGCGAACGAACTTTGCCGTTCCATCGACAGTTCCTTGAACGTGCGCGAAAAAGTCGTTGTTCAGTGTTTCGCCAGAGTCGTACTGCCAGATTGTTATTGTTACAGCTGAATGTGCAGGTACTTCAAAGTTTGATCCTGTAGTCGCATCACTGAGAACCTCACCGTTGGGTCCTGCAGCGCCATAGCTAACCCAATCAGGATGTGCGCCACCGCCTGCTCCGTGATGTCCACCGAAGGTGCTATTTGGATAGGTATTCATGGTCAAGGTGTAGTTGGGATAACTCGTGCCATCAGGAGCGGTAAATGTGCCAGCCGGTGTTGCGGCGATGATCCCTGAATCATTCTTAGCTGCTGCAACGTAGGAACCGATTCCCGCGATAAGTGCCACGCCAAGAATGACAGTTCCAAAAGCTGCAAATATCCGCTTATTCATTCAATCCCCCGGTCGGTTGTGAAACATCTCAGCAAGGACTCAACTGGTTGTGACCTCATTCACAGGAGAATACGCCCCTAATTCAGTAACACCTAGTAATTAATTGAAGAATCTCTATTTATATTTCTCATTGACGACTACCTTGTCTTCATTATGGAGATGCACAATCACGAATCAAGCGTGTGGAGTTCATGGCAACTTGCTCCTGAGATTCTTTTACCTGCTCTTCTACTAACGTATCTCTATTTACGCAACAAAGATGTAACTAAAGTACAAATAGTATATTTCGCCTCTGCTGTATTTTCAGTTCTGCTTGTAGTGCTATCCCCAATTGGCGCGCGAACTATGGACTATTTCTCGCTACACATGATTCAACATGTAACGCTCATGATGATTACTGGTCCGCTCTTTGTCCTTGCAACTCCCAAATCATTTGCACCAACAAATCGTTTCTTCACGATTGCCACTCATCCTGTCCTAAGCTGGTTTACCTACGCAGTTCTGATGATTGGCGTTCACCTTCCAGGTCCACATAACTTCATCATGGAAAACCCGTGGGCCCACACGTATATCGAAGTACCTCTTTATCTATTACTTCCTTACTTTTTCTACTACAACCTGCTCGACCGAAAACTCACAAATCGAAATGTATCCCCCGCCTTAAGCGTTATCTCACTCTTTTTCATGATGGTCCCAGAGACCCTGACAGGTTTCTTCATCTATGTAAGTCAAGGCTCGCTCTACAACGAGATGTACACCATTGAAGATCAGCGCAGGGGCGGCTCACTTATGTGGGCGGGAGCCATGATTATCGACACCGTTTGGATGGCATTGGCTGTTTATCACTGGATAAAATCTGAAGAAGTCCGATCACAAGAAATCGATGCCCAGATTAAGTTAGAGAGTGAAAACCAGAATGAAGAATGAGGAAGAGTTTGAACCACCTCAGTGGATTCAAGATGACTCGAATCCTAATATTGAAAAGGATGAAATCCCTCTGACTCAAAACCAAAAATACTTTCTCATCGGCACGTTGGTAACAATTATCCCACTCTGTCTCTTGGCCGGCTACTTCGAATTTGGTCGCGCCCAAGAAGGTCACTGGCGAGCTTGGGTTTATACATTTGAATGGCCTTTTTTCGGACTGATTGCAATCTATATGTTCCGCCGCATCATGCGCGGAGATATCCCACGTATTCCAAGACCGAAGGTTGATCCTGATGAGTAAAAATGTGGGCCCTGTCGGGCTCGAACCGACGACCCACGGATTAAAAGTCCGTTGCTCTACCGACTGAGCTAAAGGCCCCACTGCACACTTCATCGCATTGATGACGAGGTTGCTTGCGAATCTTAGCGGAATATCTGCGCTCTAATTACATCAAAAAACTTCCAAATCTAAGGCTAAATATAGAGAAATGTGTACTCCCGTGCCCTCTTTGCTACCCTACACAAAGTTGAACTAGGGAGGCATTTATATGGATTCACAACTGCCTCTGGCTGGAATAAAGGTCCTGGATGCAACATCAAATATTGCAGGGCCATGGGGCGGAACGATTCTCGGTGATCTCGGTGCTGACGTTCTGAAGATTGAAACACCTTCGGGGGATCCTGCGCGATTTATGGCACCGAGTGATGGCGATCGATCTGCATATTTCCATATCGTTAACCGTAATAAAGAGGTATTAACCCTTGACCTTAAAAGTGCAGATGGAAGAGCAAAGCTCTCTGAGTTATTAGATGGTTGCGATGTTTTTCTCACTAATTTTCTTCCAGCACAGTTAGAGAAGTTTGGTCTTGTACCTGCAGAGTTAATGAAGACAAGGCCAAAGCTCATCATCGGAAATCTCTCATCGTATGGTTCTGATGGTCCTGCAGCGCAGTGGCCAGGATATGACGCAACCGTGCAGGCGCGAACCGGAATCATGAGCGTGACAGGTGAAACCTCTGGTCCCCCCGTACGCGCTGGGGTTTCGGTTTTAGATCTTGGAGCAGGCACATGGCTTGCAGTAGGAATCCTTGCTGCGATCGTTAAGCGAGATCGCACAGGAGTTGG
>CANJXW010000062.1 GCA_947478965.1 Candidatus Nanopelagicaceae bacterium
AGTCTTGATTGGCCAAATGGTAAAAATTATGGAGGGCGGCGAAGAGGTAAAGCTCTCTAAGCGCGCCGGCACCATAATCACATTGGAAGAACTTGTTGAAAAAGTTGGCGTAGACGCTGCGCGATATACCTTAATCCGATATCCCGTTGATACCCCAATGGTGATGGATATCGATGTCTTAAAGCGCAATACAAATGAAAACCCTGTTTATTACGTGCAGTATGCGCACGCTCGAATTGCAGCAGTCCTGCGCAATGCACTTGAACTTAAAGTCCCATCAGGCCTTGATCACTTTGATCCCGAACAGCTCAACCACGATCGCGAGAACGAACTACTTGGTGCCCTAGCTGAATATCCACGGATCGTTGCAGGAGCTGCAGAACTCCGCGAACCTCACAGAATCGCTCGCTATCTCGAAGAGCTAGCTGGGCTTTATCACGGCTTCTATGCAGATTGCAGAGTCCTTCCTTTGGGCGATGAAGCAATTGCGCCACTCCATAGCGCGCGTGTGAACCTCTGCGCTGCAACCCTCCAAGTGCTGAAGAATGGCCTGGACCTATTGGGCGTTAGCGCTCCGGAGAGGATGTAAAGGCCATGAATGAATTTGGAATGTGGTCGAAAAATATTTCATTTACCAATGGAAATCTTCACCTCTCTGGAATCCCTGTAAGTCAGCTTGCTAAAGATTTCGGAACACCTGCATTCTTTCTCGATGAAGATGATTTCCGTACACGTGCACTTGGTTGGAAGAGTGCACTCACTGAGGAATTTGGTCCTCATACAGGCAATGTTTTCTATGCAGCAAAAGCTTTTATCTCAGTGGAAGTTGCAAAGTGGATTCAAGAGATCGGCATTGGTATTGATGTATGCAGCGGGGGAGAACTATCAGTAGCTCTTGCCGGTGGAATCGATCCAGAAAAAATTGAAGTCCACGGAAATAACAAATCACTGGATGAAATCGATCGCGCAGTTCATGTTGGTGTTAAAGCGATCGTCGTTGACTCTCTTCAAGAGATCGATCGCGTTGCTGCAATGGCTCGCAAATATAAGAAGACCCAGCAAATATTTCTGCGCCTTACTCCTGGAATTCAGGCACATACCCACGAATCCATTTCGACAGCTCACGAGGATGTGAAATTTGGTTTCTCTATTGCAAGTGGCGCAGCATGGCTTGCAGTTGAGGAAGCGGCAAAACATCCAGAACTAGAACTTCGTGGAATCCATTGTCATGTCGGTTCTCAAATCTTTGGAACAGAATCTTTTGAATTAGCTGCAGAACGCCTCATCGCTTTTCTTGCCAAATACCGTGATGCTTTCGGATCTCAATTGCCCGAACTAGATCTAGGCGGCGGGTATGGCATTGCATATTTACCAGAGGATGAAACAGTTCAGCCAGGTGATGTTATTCCGGCCCTTGGCAACGCTGTTAGAAAATTCTGCCAGCTATACGCCTTGGATCTGCCTTTAATTTCAATCGAACCAGGCCGGGCAATCGTTGGCCCATCCATGTTTACACTCTACGAAGTCGGCACAACGAAAGACGTCGTACTTGAGGATGGAAAGATCCGTCGATATATTTCAATAGATGGTGGAATGAGCGACAATATACGGCCATCCCTCTATGACGCCGAATATCACGCCATTCTCGCTGGGCGCGAATCCACAGCGCCATTTATCTCATCGCGCATCGTCGGAAAACATTGTGAAACCGGCGATATCGTTATCAAATCAATCGACCTTCCATCTGATATTTCACCGGGTGATCTCATCGCCGTGCCTGCAACAGGGGCATATGGCAGAAGCATGGCCAGCAATTACAACCACATCCCACGCCCACCGGTTGTCGCGGTTAAAGGCTCACAGGCACGGGTCATATTGCGACGTGAAAATAATGAAGATCTCCTTGCACTCGATGTGAAAGAATAAGCAGATGAATCCGGCCGAAAAATACTCGCTAGAAAAGCCTGTTCGAATCGGCATGCTTGGATGCGGTGTTGTCGGAAGCCAGGTCGCACGATTGCTCCTTGCAGATATTGAAGAGCTCTCAACTCGTACTGGTGCAAAACTCGAACTCTCACGTATCGCAGTGCGCACCATTAAGCCTTATGAGGGTTTAGATCCATCGCTCTTTACAACTGATCCATTCTCAATCGTCAATGATCCGCAGATTGACCTCATTATTGAAGTAATGGGTGGAATCGAGCCCGCGCGCGAACTCATCATGACTGCCATTGAAAATCGCAAATCTATTGTGACTGCAAATAAAGCCCTACTTGCAAGCCACGGAGCAGATTTATTTACCGCTGCCTACGCCAAGGGCGAAGATATTTATTATGAAGCAGCCGTTGCAGGTGCGATTCCAATTATCCGTCCGATGCGTGACTCACTTGCCGGAGATCATGTTGTACGTTTGATGGGAATCGTTAACGGAACCACAAATTATATTTTGACAAAGATGCATGAAGATAACCGCGAGTTCGACGATGTCTTAAAAGAAGCTCAAGCCCTCGGTTATGCAGAGGCAGATCCCACTGCAGATATTGAAGGCTTTGATGCCGCTGCGAAAGCCGCGATCTTATCTGGGCTTGCATTCCATACTCGTGTGACAGTTGACGATGTCTATCGTGAAGGAATCTCAAAAATCACTCTTGAAGATGTTTCGGTTGCCAAATCCATGAACCACGTCATCAAACTTCTTGCGATTTCAGAACTCACTCCAAAAGATGAAATCTCAGTTCGTGTGCACCCGGTTATGTTGCATCGCAGCCATCCCTTGGCATCAGTGCGCGATGCTTATAACGCTGTATTTGTTGAGGCAGAATCTGCTGGCTCCTTGATGTTCTACGGTCGTGGAGCAGGTGGTGCGCCAACAGCTTCAGCAATCCTCGGAGATGTCGTCGCAGTTGCTCGCCATATCGCACTCAACTCCGTCGGCCAGCGAGAAACAGATTATGCCGATCGAGATATTGCGCCCATTGAGTCAACGAAGACAAAGTTTCTCATTCGCCTCGAGGTCCAGGAAAAGGCGGGCGTTCTCGCTGCAATAGCGACTACTTTTGCCAATCAGGGCGTATCGATTCAGACCGTTAATCAGACTGGCCGTGATTTCGATGCTGAAGTCACGATCGTTACTCACCAAGCAACTGAAGGTGAACTCAAAGCCACTGTCGCCGCCCTTAATGCGATGGAGATGGTCAAGCACATTTCAAGTGTTATCCGCGTCGAAGGAGCGTTACCTGCATGAGCATCTTCACATCAAAGAAAGAAGGCGCTCACCAATGGCGTGGTGTTATTGAAGAATATCGCCATCGCTTACCCGTCTCGGATAAGACTCCAATAGTTTCCTTGCGCGAAGGCGGCACACCACTTATCTATGCGTGCTACTTATCTGAACTACTTGGCAATGATGTCTGGCTTAAATACGAAGGCATCAACCCAACAGGGTCATTTAAAGATCGTGGCATGACGATGGCAATTTCTAAAGCTGCAGAAGATGGCGCAAAGGCTGTTATCTGCGCATCGACTGGAAATACATCAGCAAGCGCTGCCGCCTATGCAACAAAGGCTGGAATGATTTCTGCTGTTTTGATTCCTGCCGGAAAGATTGCAACCGGAAAACTTGCGCAAGCTGTTATCCATGGCGCGAAGATTCTTCAGGTTGATGGAAACTTCGATGACTGCCTCACACTTGCTCGCGATCTCTCAGAGAATTATCCAGTAGCTCTTGTAAACAGCGTTAATCCGTATCGCATTGAAGGCCAGAAAACTGCAGCTTTTGAAGTTGTCGATCTTCTCGGTAACGCACCAGATATTCATGCGCTTCCTGTTGGAAACGCAGGAAATATCACTGCGTACTGGAAGGGCTATAACGAATATCGCAAAGATGGAATTTCAAAGCAACTTCCGCAGATGTGGGGATTCCAAGCAGCAGGTTCTGCGCCACTCGTAAAAGGAAAACCAATTTTAAATCCTGAGACGATTGCAACTGCAATTCGTATCGGTAATCCAGCTTCATGGGATCAAGCAATCGAAGCCCGCGATAATTCAGGTGGACTCATTGACTCTGTGACAGATAGAGAAATCCTTGCTGCATACAAGATCGTGGCTGGAAAAGAAGGCGTCTTTGTTGAGCCATCATCTGCAGCCGGCATCGCTGGCCTGATCAAATATAAGAAGGCTGGCAAGCTTCCGCAAGGAAAGAAAATTGTTATTACAGTGACAGGCCATGGCTTAAAAGACATTGCTTGGGCACTTGAAGACTTTGCTAAGCCTAAGATCGTTAAGGTCAACGCTGCGCTTGCCGCAAAAGCACTTGGCTTAAAAGGCTAGGGCTCGGAGCGCATCGCTATGGCTAAGCCAACTTTTAAAGCTAATCCAATTCAGGTTCAAATTCCTGCATCGAGCGCAAATCTCGGTCCCGGCTTTGATTCATTTGGCTTAGCCCTTGGAATGCACGATCGATATGTTGCTCAGATTCTTGATGAGGTGACGTACGATATTGATATCTCTGGTGAAGGTGCCGAAGAACTTCCACGTAACGAAAAGAATCTTCTCGTTAAAGCAATGCATAAAGGCTTTGATTTCCTCGGCGGCCGTCCAAAAGGAATTGCTGTTCGCGCACTTAATGTGATCCCGCACGGACGAGGACTTGGTTCATCTGCAAGTGCAATCGTTGGCGGCCTCAGCCTTGCTCGATCACTTGTCTTAACGGGCATCGACAAGATGAGCGATGAATCCCTACTTCAACTCGCAACTCAGATGGAAGGCCATCCAGATAACGTTGCCGCTGCACTCTATGGAGGCGCTGTTGTTGCATGGCAGGAAGAGCACCACGGAAAAACTGTTGCTCAATCAATTTCGCTGAACGTTGATACTCGAATCCGTTGCATGGCTTTTATCCCTGAAAATTCAGTTGCAACATCTAAAGCTCGCAAGATGCTCCCAGAAGCAGTGCCTCACGGTGAGGCGGTTCGAAATTCAACCAACGCTGCGCTGTTGGTTCACGCTTTAACGCTTCGTCC
>CANJXW010000063.1 GCA_947478965.1 Candidatus Nanopelagicaceae bacterium
AATCGAGTTCGCTGGGGTTGCACCATTTGTTGTTACTTCAGCAATATCTGGAAGCGCAATATCAAACTTGAGATTCTGTACCGCATTTGCTGAGATTGCACCGCTAATGAGGCTAGATGCAACACCTGTAGTCGATGTATTGATCGAGCTCATGGCAACGCTTGTGAGACGGACTGTTGAAGTTCCGCTACAGGCGCCTGCGCTCCACGCAGTTGAACATGAAGTGACAGTGACCTTAAGTCCCTGTGCAGCATCGCGTGTAAGTCGAGTATCTGCTGTTGGTGACTCTGCAAGGGATAGTTCGAGATCCTTTACATCGGTTGTTCCATTGGTAAGTTTGACATAGACAGTTCGAGCATCACCTGGAAGCATCTTGTCGAAAGTCTGGCTAAAGCCTGCGCTATTGGTGTTTCCATCACCATTAGTCAAGGCGATCGATACAGTTCCTGAGTTGATGACCTGGGGTGTTGTATTAAATGCAATCGCATCGAGCCCTGCATTCGTTGATAGCGAAACTACTGAAACTCCAACGAGTGCCGCAAGTGCGACTGCCGAGAATTTAGTGGTCATGCTGAGAGTTGCCTTAGTTTTTCGATGTAGCGGATTCTGCATTATCTTCTCCTTGTAGTGTTGGTTTTATAGTGATGTACCTTTCATCCAGCTCAGTTGAGAGTATGTGAGATGAATCCTCTATTTTGGGTTCTCTTTCTTTCCTTCTTCCTTGTAAGCCAAATATCAGAAATACCATGATTCCTAACAATGCGAAACCGATAAAGATGCGGACATCACTGCGTTGCATCGCACTAAGGGTGTAACCGATATTGGGGATGACGACGCTTGATGTTCGAAGTGGCGCAGAAGATCCGATTTCAAAAGGGCTATCTGGCTCGCTATTTGCATCGCCTTGCGTTGTAAAGGTAAAAATTCCTTTATCTAACTTTTTGGAGATAACTCTGTGGGCTTGGACTTCCCACGTCTTCCTATCAAGGAAGATCACGACATCGCCAAGGCGCACATCTGCACTGACCTTCTGTTTTGCGATGATGACATCGCCGGGTTCGATATCTGGTCGCATGCTTCCTGATACGACAGTATTTGCACTCAGTCCAAAGTAACTCGTTAAGAGCGCAGGCATAACCATCGCAAGCAGAACAAGTAGCAAAAAGGCAACGTTGATATTACGTGCTGGTGTTTCTTTTTTCATGCGGCAACTTTCCAATCAGAATCAAATATGGCGGTGAGAGATTTTCAATTTCAAATGCGTTCGCCAAAGATAGGTTTTGTCATCGCCTAGCGCAGGGCGCAAAGAGACTCTGCCCCCCTAAAAAGCCTATAAATTAGGCTTGGTGCACGGGTGCCATACTTGCAACGCTGTTAGGCCTGCAATTTGGGGGGCACTAGACTCATCCACATGGCGCAACAAACTGCTGGTGCTCGCTTTAAGGAGGCTCTTGCCGCTGAGAGCCCGCTTCAAATAGTTGGAACAATCAACGCCAATCACTCCCTTCTTGCCAAGCGCGCCGGCTATCGTGCGATCTATCTATCAGGTGGCGGAGTCGCCGCTGGATCAATGGGCATCCCCGACCTTGGTATTACAACTCTTGAAGATGTACTCACCGATGTTCGTCGCATTACCAACGTCTGCGATACACCGCTTCTCGTTGATGCAGATACAGGTTTTGGTTCATCTGCTTTTAATATTGCTCGCACGGTCAAAGACCTCATCAAAGCTGGTGCTGCTGCTCTTCATATCGAAGATCAGGTCGGTGCAAAGCGTTGTGGTCATCGCCCTAATAAAGAGATCGTCAGCCAAGGCGAGATGGTCGATCGCATCAAGGCAGCGGTTGATGCGCGCAGCGATGACAACTTTCAGATTATGGCTCGTACAGATTCGATCGCAATCGAGGGTATTGATAAGGCGATCGAGCGCACCATTGCTTATATCGAAGCTGGCGCAGATCTGATATTCCCTGAGGCGATCCGCGAACTCAGTGATTATCAGAAGTTCTCATCTGCAGTTTCAAAACCAATTCTTGCCAATATCACTGAATTTGGTTTGACGCCTCTCTTTAATAGAGACGAACTCGGTGCTAACGGCGTATCGATGATCCTCTATCCGCTCTCAGCATTTAGAGCGATGAATAAAGCAGCAGAGAACGTATATGAAGCGATCCGTCGTGATGGCACTCAAGCCGGCGTTATCGATCAGATGCAGACACGTGAAGAGCTCTATGAGCGCATTAATTATTACGAATATGAAAAGGCTTTAGATAACTTACTCGGAGACAAGTAGAGGAATAAAAATGGCTGAGTTCAAACCGAAGAAATCCGTTGCTTTATCAGGAGTTCCAGCCGGAAACACTGCGCTCTGCAGCGTTGGCAAGAGCGGAAACGATCTTCATTACCGAGGCTTTGATATCGCAGACCTTGCAGCCAATTGTGAATTTGAAGAAGTTGCATACCTTCTGATCCACGAGAAGCTCCCAACACAGCCAGAACTCGATGCTTATAAGGCGAAGTTAAAGACTCTTCGTGGCTTGCCAGAGAGCGTCAAGAATATTCTTGAGCAGATTCCAGCAACAGCACATCCCATGGATGTGCTTCGCACCGGCGTATCTGCCCTTGGATGCGTTGCCCCTGAAGAATTAGCGCATGCAACGGCTGCCGCAAAAGAGCTTGCAGATCGTTTGATCGCTTGCCAGGGATCGATGCTCCTGTATTGGTATCACTTTGCCAACAGTGGAAAGCGTATTGAAGTTGAAACTGATGATGAAACCGTCGGTGGCCATTTCTTGACGATGCTCCATGGATCACCGCAGAGTGAACTCTGGGTTCAATCGATGCATGCATCACTCATTCTCTATGCAGAACATGAATTTAACGCTTCAACATTTACCAGCCGAGTTATTGCAGGTACAGGATCAGATATGTACTCCGCGATCACGGGTGCGATCGGTGCGCTTCGCGGACCAAAGCATGGTGGCGCAAATGAAGTCGCACTTGAAATTCAAGAGCGTTATCCAAACCCTGATGAAGCAGATAGCGATATCCGCCAGCGCGTTGCCAATAAAGAGGTCGTCATTGGCTTTGGCCACCCGGTCTACACAGTCTCTGATCCTCGCAACGAGATTATTAAGGCGATTGCCCACGAACTTAGCGTTGAAAATGGATCGACTCATCTCTATGACATCGCAGAGCGCATCGAATCTGTGATGTGGGAGATCAAGAATATGTTCCCGAACCTCGATTGGTTCTCCGCTGTTTCATATAACGCAATGGGTATCCCAACAGCGTTCTTTACACCGATATTTGTTATTGCCCGCACAACGGGTTGGGCAGCCCACGTTATCGAACAGAGAATTGATAACAAGATCATTCGACCAAGCGCAAACTACACAGGCCCAGAAGATCTTGCCTTTGTACCTATTGAGAAGAGAGCATAAATCGTGTCATCGCATATCGTTCGCACCAATCAAGAATTTGATCAAGAGATCATCGATATCGTTGATTACGCTCTTAACTACACGATTGATTCAGATGTCGCATATAACACTGCCTGGAGCTGTCTTCTCGACACCATCGGTTGCGGCCTTGAATCACTTGAATATGAAGCATGTACAAAGCTTCTTGGACCACTTGTTCCGCAACAAGATATGCCAAAGGGCGTTCGCGTTCCGGGAACTGCATACCGGTTAGATCCCGTACAAGGTGCATTTAATATTGGTACTGCAATTCGCTGGCTCGACTTTAACGACACATGGCTTGCAGCTGAATGGGGACATCCATCAGATAACTTAGGTGCAATCCTTGCAACAGCAGATTGGATCTCGCAGAACCCCGAATTCGCAGGTGGCAAGAAGCTCACGATGCGCGATGTCATGACTGCGATGATTAAGGCACATGAGATCCAAGGGTGTATCGCACTCGAGAACTCATTTAATAAAGTCGGCCTCGATCACGTTATCTTGGTCAAGGTTGCATCAACCGCTGTCGTTGCGCAGATGATGGGACTTACTCGCGATCAGGCGCTTAACGCTGTCTCACTTGCATGGGTTGATGGTCAAGCACTTCGTACCTATCGCCATTACCCAAATGCGGGATCACGTAAATCATGGGCAGCCGGGGATGCAACATCTCGCGCCGTGCGCCTTGTCTTGATGGCTCGCCTCGGTGAGATGGGTTATCCATCAGTACTTACCGCAAAAGTATGGGGCTTTTATGACTCACTCTTTCGTGGAAAGCACTTCACCTTCCAGCGCCCCTATGGCAGCTACGTGATGGAGAACGTTCTCTTTAAGATCTCCTTCCCAGCTGAATTCCATTCACAGACCGCCGTTGAAGCTGCGATGACGTTGCAGAAGGCGATGACAGCTGCTGGCAAAACTGCAGATGATATTAAAGCGGTAACGATCCGTACCCACGAGGCATGTATCCGAATTATCGATAAGAAAGGTCCGCTCAATAACCCAGCAGACCGCGATCACTGCATCCAATACATGGTCGCAGTTCCACTTATCTTTGGTCGCTTAACTGCTCGTGACTATGAGGATGCGATCGCAGTAGATCCACGTATCGATGCTCTTCGCGAGAAGATCACCTGCGTTGAAGATCCAGCATTTACCGTTGATTACTTCGACCCTGCAAAGCGCTCTATTGCTAACGCTCTAACGATCGAATGTCTTGACGGAACGATCTTTGGCGAGGAAGTTGTTGAATATCCAGTTGGCCATGCACGTCGCCGTACAGAGGGTATTCCGCTTCTTATCGAGAAGTTCAAGATCAACTTGGCGCGTATATTTGCAACAGATCAACAGAAGAAGATCCTTGATCTCTGCCTAGATCAGAAGAAGCTTGAGCAGACTGAGGTCAAAGACTTTATGGAGCTCTTCGTTAAGAACTAGTGAGTTCTTAACAGTTATTTTTTTAAAACTAGTGGT